>JBQGFI010000530.1:0-14847 GCA_052040065.1 Marmoricola sp. | reverse complement strand
CAACGCCGACCTGGTCCCCTCGGGCGAGCAGTCGGCGCGGGGGCTGCTCGACGACTGGCCCCCCTTCGACGACGTGCTCGACCCGATCAACCGGGTCTTCCTGCCGCGCGCCGACATCGCCACCGAGACCCTGGTGGCCGGGCTGATCGAGCTCGGCTGGGAGGTCGACGACGTCACCGCCTACCGCACCGTGCGCGCTGCCCCGCCGCCGGCGCCGACCCGCGAGGCGATCAAGAGCGGCAAGTTCGACGCCGTCGTCTTCACCTCCTCCTCGACGGTCCGCAACCTGGTCGGCATCGCCGGCAAGCCGCACACCGCGACCGTGATCGCGGTGATCGGCCCCGCCACGGCCAAGACCGCCGAGGAGCACGGCCTGCGGGTCGACGTCATGGCCGCCAACCCCTCGGTCGAGGAGCTCGTCGACGCGCTGGCCGACTTCGGCGCTGCGCGCCGCTCGTCCTTCCTGGAGTCCGGGCAGCCGGTCACCCGCCCCTCGCAGCGGCGCACCACGGCGCGCCGGCGCACCGGGTCGAAGTAGGTGGCAGGGCCCGGCTTCCCCCTGGTGCGGCCGCGCCGCATGCGGCGCACCCCCGCCCTGCGGCGGATGCTCGCCGAGGTGCGGGTGCGCCCCGAGCAGCTGGTGCTGCCGATGTTCGTCGCCGAGGGGATCGACGCCCCGCGGCCGATCGCCTCGATGCCGGGCGTCGTGCAGCACAGCCGCGACCGCCTGCGCCAGGCCGCCGCGGCGGCTGCCGAGGCCGGCATCGGCGGGGTGATGCTCTTCGGTCTCCCCGATCCGGAGAAGAAGGACGCGACCGGCTCCCAGGCCGTCGACCCCGCCGGGATCCTCAACGTCGCGATCACCGACGTCGTGGGCGAGGTGGGGGAGCAGCTCACCGTGATGAGCGACCTGTGCCTCGACGAGTTCACCGACCACGGGCACTGCGGCGTGCTCGACCCCGACGGCTGGGTCGACAACGACCGCACCCTGGAGCTGTACGCCGAGATGGCGCTCGCGCACGCGGCCGCCGGCGTCGACCTGGTCGGCCCCAGCGGGATGATGGACGGTCAGGTCCGCGCGGTACGCCAGGTCCTCGACGACCACGACCACGGTGACATCGGCATCCTGGCCTACTCCGCGAAGTACGCCTCCCCGGCGTACGGCCCCTTCCGCGAGGCGGTCAACTCCTCGCTGCGGGGCGACCGTCGCACCTACCAGCAGGACCCCGCCAACCGCCGCGAGGGCGTGCGCGAGGCACTGCTCGACGTCGAGGAGGGGGCCGACGCGGTGATGGTGAAGCCCGCGATGTCCTACCTCGACGTCGTCGCCGCCGTGCGGGAGGCCGTGAGCGTCCCGGTGGCGACCTACCACGTGTCGGGGGAGTACGCGATGGTCGAGGCCGCCGCCGCCCACGGCTGGATCGACCGCGACGCGGTGATGCTCGAGCAGCTCACCGGCTGCCACCGCGCCGGCGCCGACGTGATCCTCACCTACTGGGCGCTGGACGCCGCCGCGCTGCTGCGCTGAGGTCCGCGCCCGGCGTCAGCCGGTGGCGGTCTGGTCGATGCACTTGGTCAGGGCGGCCAGGTCGAGGGCACTGATGCCCTTGCCCAGGCAGATGACCTTGGCCTCGGCCCGGGTGATGACCTCGGTCACCGGCTCGGTGACGGGCGCGGTCGCGCCGCCGGTCGCCTCGTCGACGGCGTCGGTGGTGTCCTTGACCGTGTCCTTGACGGCGCCGGTGGCGCCCTTGACGGTGTCGTCGGCCTTCTGCTTGACCGCGCCCCCGGCCGAGCCGCCGGTGCTGCCGCCGCCGGAGCCGCCGGAGCCGCCGCCGACGCCGGGCACACCGCCCGTGACGCCGCCGGAGGAGCTCCCGCTGCCGGTCGCGCCGCCGGTGCTGCTGCCGCCACCGGTGCTGCCGCCGCCGGCCTGCTGCCGGGCGCGCTGCTCGGCGCGCTGGAGCGCCCGCTCGCGCTGCACCCGCTGCTGCCGGGCCTGGTAGGAGCCGCGGATGCTGGTGGTGTAGTCGGGGGTGAAGGTGTTGCCGGCCTGGGTGCCGGAGGGGACGGCGGTGAAGTCGCCGGAGCTGTAGGCCTCCATGAGGCGGAGCACGAGCTGGACGTACTCGTCGCTGCGGTTGTAGCGGAAGACCGCGGCCTCCTGGCCCGCACGGGTGGAGAGGTCGTCGTCGCCGGAGCACAGGTAGACCGAGGACGCCAGCGCCGCGTCGTCGATGTCCTGCGGGTTGCGCTCCCCGTCGCCGTCGGCGTCGACCTTGACGACCTGCCAGGTGGAGGGGATGAACTGCATGGGCCCGACGGCGCGGTCGTAGACCTCGTCGTCGTCGAGCAGCCCGCCGTCGGTGTCGTTGATGACGGCGGTGCCGTTGCTGCCGTCGAGCGCGATGCCGTAGATGCCGGGCGTGCTGACGCCCTCGTCGCTGAGGGTGTTGCCGCCGTAGCGGCCGTGGTCGGACTCGACGCGGCCGATGGCGGCGACCAGCTCCCACGGCATCCGGCAGGAGTCGTCGGCGGCGCCGATGATCTGCCCCGCGCGCTGGTAGGCCGTCAGGGCGGGCGCGGGGATGCCGTTGGCCGAGGCGCCCGAGACCACGGAGTCGGCCGCGCCCTCGGGGACGGCCGGTGCGACCACGCCGGGCGCGGGCACGCTGGCGGGCGCCTCGATAGCGTCGGCCGGCACGGTGGTGCCGTCGGGCAGCGACGCGGCGGTCTGCGCACCGCCCGCGGTCGCGGAGGTGCCGACCAGGCTGGCGGTCCAGACCCCCGAGATCAGCGCCAGCGGCGCGAGGGTGATCGCCTTGCTGCGGCGTGACAAGACAGACGGCATCGAGCTACTTCCTCCCCTGGTGCTCCACGCACCGTGTCCCCCGAGTGGTGCGTCGTCCCGTCCAACGAGACTTCCCTCACAAGGTCACGTGCCAAACCTGGTGTGAGCCCGGTCACGGACGACGCGTCACGCGGTCAAGATACGGCGATACCGGACAGCCTGCCGCAGATCCGCGACATTGGCTACCCATCGGTAGTACGCGTGTGCACCGCAGGGCCGCCACCGGGGGGTCCGCGGTGTGGAGCGGTCGGCGACAATGGCTCGGTGCCCGAGCAGAGCAGCAGCGTCCCGCACGCCCACGTCGACCCGGAGGTCTCGGCGGGGTGGTTCGAGCGCGCCCAGCGGGTGACCCCCGGCGGGGTCAACTCGCCGGTGCGTGCCTTCAACGCGGTGGGGGGCACGCCCCGCTTCATGGCCTCCGGCGAGGGCGCCTGGCTGACCGACGTCGACGGGCGCCGGTACGTCGACCTGATCTGCTCGTGGGGTCCGCTGCTCCTCGGCCACGCCCACCCGGAGGTGCAGGCGCGGGTCGCCGAGGCGGTCGCCCGGGGCACGTCGTACGGCACCCCCACGCGCAGCGAGGTCGAGCTCGCCGAGGAGATCGTCGCGCGCACGCCGGTCGAGCAGGTCCGGCTGGTCTCCTCGGGCACCGAGGCCACCATGTCGGCGATCCGGCTGGCCCGCGGCTTCACCGGCCGCGAGGTCGTGGTCAAGTTCGCCGGCTGCTACCACGGCCACGTCGACGCCCTGCTCGCCGAGGCCGGCAGCGGCCTGGCCACCCTTCGAGACGCCTCGTCCCTCGGCTCCTCGGGACGGCGCCCCACCTCCGTGGCGGGCACGCCCGGGGTGCCGGCCGCGTCCGTCGAGGCCACCGTCGTGCTGCCCTACAACGACCGCGCCGCGGTGGAGCGGCTCTTCGCCGAGCGCGGCGCCGAGATCGCGTGCCTGGTCACGGAGGCCTCGCCCGGCAACATGGGCGTCGTCCCGCCGGAGCCGGGCTTCAACGCCTTCCTGGCCGAGACCTGCGCCCGTCACGGCGCGCTCCTGGTCAGCGATGAGGTGATGACCGGCTTCCGGGTCTCCCGGCAGGGCCAGTGGGGCCTCGACGGCGCCCACGAGGGCTGGCGGCCCGACCTGGTGACCTTCGGCAAGGTGATGGGCGGCGGCTTCCCGGCGGCGGCCTTCGGTGGCCGCGCCGAGATCATGGCGAGGCTCTCACCGGGCGGACCCGTCTACCAGGCCGGCACGCTCGCGGGCAATCCCGTCGCGACCACCGCCGGGCTGACCACGCTGCGCCTGGCCACCGAGGAGGTCTACGCCCACGTCGACGCGGCCGCCGCGCGGCTCTCGGCCGAGGTCGGCGCGCACCTGACCGAGGCCGGCGTCCCGCACGTGGTGCAGTCGGGCGGCAACATGTTCTCGGTCTTCCTCGGCATCGAGGCCGGGCCGGTGCGCGACTTCGCCGACGCCTCCGCGCAGGACACCTCGCTCTACCGCGCCTTCTTCCACGCCATGCTCGACCAGGGCGTCTACCTGCCGCCGAGCGCCTTCGAGGCGTGGTTCCTCTCCGCCGCGCACGACGACGAGGCCCTCGAGCACGTCGTGGCCGCCCTCCCGGCCGCGTGCGACGCGGCCGCGGCGGCGTACGACGGGGCGCAGGCGGAGGGTGGTCGGCGATGACGCGGCTCTCCGGTCAGGGCCGCACCACGGTGCACCTGCTGCGCCACGGCGAGGTCTACAACCCCGACGGCATCCTCTACGGCCGCGCCGACGGCTACCACCTCTCCGAGCGCGGACGGCGCATGGCCGACCGCGTCGCCGACCGCGTGGGCGACCGCGACATCACGCTCGTCGTGTCCTCGCCGCTCGAGCGCGCCCAGGAGACCGCCGCCCCGCTGGCACGCGCCCGCGGCCTGGAGATCGAGACCGACGACCGGGTGATCGAGTCCAGCTCGATCTTCGAGGGGCAGCGCTTCGGCGTGCGCCGCTCGATCCTGCGCGCCCCCGGGGTGTGGCGGCACATCTGGAACCCCCTGGAGCCCTCGTGGGGCGAGCCCTACAAGGAGATCGCCGCCCGGATGCGCGCCGCCGTCGACGACGTGCGTCAGCGCGTCGAGGGCCACGAGGGCGTGATCGTCTCCCACCAGCTGCCGATCTGGACCGCCCGCCTGGCGGCCGAGCGCCGCTCCTTCGTGCACGACCCGCGCAAGCGCCACTGCAGCCTGTGCAGCCTCACCTCCTTCACCTTCGAGGGCGACCGGTTGGTGCAGATCGGCTACAGCGAGCCCGCCGGCGACCTCATCCCGGCGGCCGACCGCGGCAAGGTCTTCTCCGCCGGCGGCAAGGACGAGCGTCGCGGGCAGCCGGGGGAGCGCGACGTCCGATGAGGCGCACGGCCGCACTCGTGGTGGCCGGGCTGCTCCTGCTCGTGGGCTGCTCGGAGAACCCGTCGTCCGGTGACCAGGGCTTCGTCGGCAGCACCGGGCTGATCGACCGGGTCGCGGCCGCCGACCGCGAGGCCCCCGGCGCGGTGGAGGGGGAGACCCTCGAGGGGGAGCCGATCTCGCTCGACGACTTCGCCGGGCAGGTCGTGGTGGTCAACGTCTGGGGCTCGTGGTGCCCGCCGTGCCGCAAGGAGGCGCCGCTGCTGGCCGAGGTCGCCCGCGACCTCGAGCGCCGCGACGTCGCCTTCCTGGGCATCAACACCCGCGACTCCAGCCGCGACCAGGCGCTCGCCTTCGAGCAGCGCTTCGAGGTGCCCTACCCCTCGATCTACGACTCCAGCGGCCGCACCATGCTCGCCTTCTCCGGCCTGCTCCCGCCCAGCGCGGTCCCGAGCACGCTGGTGATCGACGCCGAGGGCCGGGTCGCCGCCCGCATCCTCGGCGAGGTGCCGAGCGCCCGCACGCTGGTGCAGCTGGTCGAGGACGTGCAGGGGAGCGGCGCGTGACCACGGCGTACGCCGCGGGCGCGCTCGGCGGGCTGGGCGAGTGGTTCGCCACCCAGGCCTACTCCGGCACGCTGCTGCTCGCGATCCCGGTGGCGCTGCTCGCGGGCCTGGTCTCCTTCTTCAGCCCCTGGGTGGTGCCGCTGCTGCCGGGTTACCTCTCCTACGCCACGGGGCTCTCCGGCGCCGACCTGGCCGAGGGCAACGCCAGCCGCGGCCGGCTGCTCGCCGGCTCGCTGCTCTTCGTGCTCGGCTTCTCCGTCGTCTTCGTCTCCCTCGGCACCTTCATCGGTGCCGTCGGCGACAGGCTCTGGGAGTACCGCGAGCCGATCACCATGGTGCTCGGTGGCCTCACCATCGTGCTCGGGCTGGTCTTCATCGGGGTGGTGCCGTGGGCGCAGCGCGACGTGCGCGTGCACGGGGCGCCGTACGTCGGGGTGGCGGCGGCGCCGCTGCTGGGCGTGCTCTTCGGCCTCGGCTGGACCCCGTGCATCGGCCCGACGCTCAGCGCCGTGCTGACGCTGAGCTACAACGAGGCCTCGGCCGGCCGTGGGGCGCTGCTCACGCTCTTCTACTGCCTGGGGCTGGGCGCCCCCTTCGTGGTCGCGGCGCTCGCCTACCGGCGGGTGCTCGGCCGGATCGGCTGGCTGCGCCGCCACCAGCGCGCCGTCACCGTGGCCGGGGGCGTCATGCTGGTGGTCGTGGGGCTGCTGCTGGTGACCGGGGCGTGGGACCACCTCATCGGCTGGCTGCGGCTGTGGTTCCCCGCCGACTTCGAGACGAGCGTGTGATGGCCTCCGACACCCACCTCGACCCCGACCCGGAGACCGGGTCGACGTCGTCCGCGCCGGCGGCGCCGCCCTCCGAGCCGCCCTCGCTGGCGCCGCTGGAGCTGGCGCGCTGGGCCTGGCGCCAGCTCACCTCGATGCGCACGGCGCTGCTCCTGCTCTTCCTGCTCGCCCTCGCCGCGGTGCCCGGCTCGGTGGTGCCGCAGGAGGGCGTCGACTCCACCCGTGTCGCCCAGTGGCAGTCCGAGCACCCCCGGCTCACCCCGGTCTACGAGTGGCTGGGCCTCTTCTCGGTCTACGACTCGGTGTGGTTCTCGGCGATCTACACGCTGCTGATGGTCTCGCTCGTGGGCTGCATCGTCCCGCGCACCCGGGTCTACTGGCGCGGGCTGCGTGCGCAGCCGCCCCGCACGCCGCGCCGGCTCGACCGGCTCCCCGCGCACCGGTCCTTCGAGACCGATGCCGCGCCCGAGGAGGTGCTCGCGCTCGCGCGGGATCGGCTGCGGGCCCGGCGCTACCGGCTGCGGCGGCCCGAGGGCGACGGTGGCGCGGACGACTCGGTCTCGGCCGAGCGCGGCTACCTGCGCGAGGCGGGCAACCTGGTCTTCCACCTGGCCATCATCGTGGTCCTCGTGGGGGCGGCCATGGGGTCGCTGTGGGGCTTCCGCGGCAGCGTCGTCGTGGTCACCGGCGACGGCTTCGCCAACACCCTGACCCGCTACGACGAGTTCACCGCGGGCCCCTTCTTCGACCCCGACGACCTCGAGCCCTTCGACGTCACCATCGACGACTTCGACCTCACCTTCATCGAGGAGGGGCGGCAGCGCGGCATGGCCTCGCAGTTCCGTGCCGACGTCACCTACCGCCCGACGCCCGACGCCGAGCCGCAGCAGCGCGAGCTCGCCGTCAACCACCCGCTCTCGGTCGACGACACCGACGTCTTCCTGATCGGCCACGGCTACGCCCCGCAGATCACGGTGCGCAACGAGGACGGCTCGGTGGCCTACTCCGGGCCCACGGTCTTCCTGCCCGAGGACGCCACCTTCCGCAGCTTCGGCGTGGTGCGCGTGCCCGACGCCACCGGCGCCGACGGCGAGCGGCAGCAGATCGGGCTGGAGGGGGAGTTCTACCCCACCTACTTCTTCGTGCGCGGGCGGGACGGCGGCCCGGGCACGGCCTTCCCCGACGCCCGCAACCCGGTGGTCTCGATGCTCGCCTACGGCGGCGACCTCGGCATGGACGACGGCACCCCGCAGTCGGTCTACCTGCTCGACAAGGACGCCCTCGAGCCGCTCGTCGACGACGAGGGCGCGCCGGTGCGGGTCGACCTCGCCCTCGGGCAGACCGTGGAGCTGCCCGACGGCCTCGGCAGCGTCAGCTTCGACGGCCTCTCGCGCTTCGTGAAGCTCGACGTGGCCGAGCGTCCCGGCCAGGGGCTGGCCCTGGGCGGCCTGGTGGTGGCCCTCCTCGGGCTGCTGGGCTCGCTCTACGTGCGGCCCCGGCGCCTCTGGGTGCGGGCCGAGCGCACGGACGACGGGCGTACGCTCGTGAGCGTCGCAGGTCTCGACCGCAGCTCGGGCGGAGATCTCTCCGGTGAGCTCGACGACCTGGTGACGCGCCTTTCCCCCACGCCGCAGACCCCGCAGGAGCAGACGCCGTGACGCACGAGCAGTTCGAGGTGCTGAGCAACCAGGCGGTCGCCGCGTGCGCCGTCGTCTACTTCCTGGCCTTCCTGGCGCACATGGCCCAGTGGGCCGCCGGCCGCCGGGTCAGCGTGGAGGAGCGCACCCTGGTCACCGCGGGCGGGCCCGAGACGACCGAGCGCGTCGAGGCCTACCCCGACGACGACGCCGAGCCGGTGATGCGGGCGCGCCGCGTCGGGATCGCGCTCACCGTCGTGGCGGCCGTGGGCCACCTCGTCGCGGTGGTGGCCCGGGGCCTCGCGGCCGACCCGGAGCGGGTGCCGTGGGGCAACATGTACGAGTTCACGCTGACCGGCACGCTCGTGGTCACGGTGCTCTACCTGGTGCTCTACCGCCGCTACCAGCTCGGCTGGCTCTCCCCGGTCGTCACCGGCTTCGTGCTGGTCACCCTGATGATCGACGTGCTCGCGCTCTACGAGCCGGTGGTGCCGCTGCAGGACTCGCTGCAGTCGCCCTGGCTGGTCATCCACGTGATCGCCGCCATCATCGCCACCGGCGCCTTCACCATCGGCGGCATGTGCTCGCTGCTCTACCTGGTCAAGGAGCGCTGGGAGTCGCGCCGGCCCGCCGACGCGCCCGTCGGCGGCGGCTACCTGGCCCGGCTCCCGAGCCTGGCCGTGCTCGACCGCGTTGCCTACCGCACCCACGCCTTCGGCTTCCCGATCTGGACCTTCGCGGCGCTGATCACCGGCCCGATCTGGGCGCACTACGCCTGGGGTCGTGCCTGGGGCTGGGACCCCAAGGAGGTGTGGGCCTTCATCACCTGGGTGGTGTACGCCGCCTACCTCCACGCGCGGGCCACGTCGGGGTGGAAGGGCCGCTCGGCGGCGCTGATCGCGCTGATCGGCCTGGCCACCCTGTGGTTCAACTTCGTCGGGATCAACTTCTTCTTCGGCGCGGGCTCGCAGCACTCCTACGCCCTCGAGCTGGTCGCGTCCGTCACACCGGTGTAGCGGCCCCGGACGAGGGTCCTGCTGGCACACTGGAGCCATGTGGTTCCTCGTGCTGCTGCTCATCGTCGGTGCCTGCGCAGCGGCCTACCGCTTCCGCGTGCCGCTGCTCGCCAAGCTCCTCGGTCAGTCGGAGACCCGGGTGGCCCGGCAGCTCAAGCGCAAGGGCCACTGACGCGGCCAGGACGACGAGCCCGACGGCTCAGTCGACGTCCTCGCGGGAGCGACGCTCCTCCATCTTGGCGCTGGCGGCCTCCGCGCGCCGCTGCACCTTCAGCGCGAACGCGTCACGGTGCCGCTTGAGCAGCTTGACCGAGAGCACGGCCGAGACGACCACGGCGAGCAGGAACGAGATCAGCAGCGTCCCCTCGCCCCACACCAGCACCCCGATGCCGCCGATCACGGCGTAGGTCACGAAGAAGAGCAGCATCCGCAGCGCGGTGTAGACGGCGAACTCCCTCACCTCTCGAGGGTATCGCCACCACCTCACCGCCCCCCGCCTACCCTGGTGCCATGGGTCGGCTGGTGATCTTCCTGCTGCTGCTCGCGGTCGTCGTCTACGCCGCGTTCTGGCTGTTGGAGCGACGCGCCCTGCGTCGCCGCGGTGGCGGTGGTCCTGCCGGCGGCGCGAGCGGCCGCCCCGTGCCCCGCGCTCCCCGCGGACCCGACGACGACGAGGACTTCCTGCGCGAGCTGGAGCGAAAGCGGCGCCACCGCGAGCGCGAGGCCAAGAAGGGCAAGGACGAGCCGGCGCCGCCTCCCTCCACGGAGAAGCAGCAGGAGCAGCCGCCCGCGAAGGAGCCGGAGAAGCGCGACGACGGCGCGCCCGACTCGACCGCCAGCTGACCGGCCGGCCTAGGCGTAGGTCGCGAGCAGCACCCCGAGGCCGCAGCCGAGCAGGATGCCCGCGCCGTAGAGCAGCGTCGCGACCCCGGTGTGCTGCAGCACGGGGACCAGGGCCGGGCCCGTGGCCTTGTCGCCCAGCACCAGGTCGAGCGCGCGGAAGGCCGGCGCCGCCGCCGCGAGGGCGAGCAGCACGTACCAGCTCGTGGTGAGCGCCACGCCGACGAGCACGACCGCGGCGAGGTCCAGCAGCAGGCCGTACAGGTGCCGGGTGCGCTCCTCCCCGAGACGGACCGCCAGGGTGAGCTTGCCGGCCTCGCGGTCGGTGGGGATGTCGCGCAGGTTGTTGGCGACCAGGATGGCGCAGGTGAGCGCCCCGACGCCGATCGCCGCCCACAGCGAGCCCAGCACGAAGGACTGCGTCTGCACGTAGGTCGTGCCGACCGTGGCGACCAGCCCGAAGAAGACGAAGACCATGACCTCGCCGAGCCCGGCGTAGCCGTAGGGCCGGCTGCCGCCGGTGTAGTACCAGGCCGCCAGCAGGCACAGCGCGCCCACGGCGACCAGCCACCACGAGGTGGTGGCGGCGAGCAGCAGGCCGACCACCCCGGCGGCGCCGAGTGCCGCGAGCGCGGCGAGCTTGACCGCCCGGGGCGGCGCCGCCCCCGACCCGACCAGCCGCATCGGGCCGACCCGGTCGGCGTCGGTGCCGCGGATGCCGTCGGAGTAGTCGTTGGCGTAGTTGACCCCGACCTGGAGCAGCAGGGCGACGGCCAGCGCCAGCAGCGCCTTCCACCACACCGCCTCGCGCTCCCACAGCGCCACGCCCGTGCCGGCGAGCACCGGCGCCACCGCCGCCGGCAGCGTGCGCGGTCGGGCGCCGGCGAGCCACTGGGCGGGGGAGGCCATGGGGCGGATCCTGCCAGGGGGCGGCGGGGTGCGCTGCAGCGGCTGACTACGGTGGCGGGGTGAGCGCGCCCGCCCCCAGCCTGCGACCCGTCGCGGGTGCGCCGGCGCAGGTGCGCGCGCTGCTGGAGGCGTGGGAGTCGGCGGCGGCCGAGCCCGAGCCGCTCGTCGTGGCCACCAGCGGCTCGACCGGCCGCCCCAAGCGCGTGGTGCTCTCCCGGCGGGCGATGCGCGCGAGCGCCGACGCCACGCACGCCCGCCTCGGGGGGGCCGGCACGTGGGAGCTCGACCTGCCCCCGACCTACGTCGCCGGGCTGCAGGTGCTCTACCGCACCCTGCGCGGCGGGGGCGGTCCCCGGCGCTACACCTCGCTGGTGCCGACCCAGCTGGTGCGGGCGGTGCGCGAGGGCGACACCCGCCCGGCGGCGTACGACGCGGTGCTCGTGGGGGGCGGCCCGCTCGACCCCGGCGTGCGCGCGGAGGCCGAGGCCCTGGGCATCCGCGTCGTGCAGACCTACGGCATGAGCGAGACCTGCGGCGGCTGCGTCTACGACGGGGTGCCGCTCGACGGCGTCGAGGTGCGGGTCCGCGACGGCGAGGTGCAGCTGCGGGGCCCGGTGCTCTTCGACGGCTACGAGGGCGAGCCGGAGCGCACCGCGGCGGCGCACGACGAGGGCTGGCTGCGCACCGACGACCTCGGCGAGGTCGTCGACGGTCGGCTCCGGGTGACGGGCCGCCGCGACGACGTCGTGCTCAGCGGCGGGCTCAACGTGCCCGCGAGCGCGGTCGCCCGCATGCTCGCCACGCACCCGGCCGTGACCGACGTGGTCGTGCTGGGCGTCCCCGACGAGGAGTGGGGGGAGCGGGCGGTGGCCTTCTGCGTGGCCGAGGCCGTGCCCGAGGCCGAGCTCGCGGCCCTGGTGACGCCTCGGGAGTGGCGTCCCAAGCAGTGGGTGCGGCTCGACGCGGTGCCGCTGCTGCCCAACGGCAAGCCCGACCGCGCGGCCCTGCGAGCGCTGGCATGAGCGTCTACGCGCTCCCGCTGCGCACCCGCTTCCGCGGCCTCACCGTGCGCGAGGGCCTGCTGCTGCGCGGCGACGCGGGCTGGGGGGAGTGGAGCCCCTTCCTGGAGTACGACGACACCGTGGCGCGCCCCTGGCTCGCGGCCGCCCGCGAGGCCGCCGACGTGGGCTTCCCGGAGCCGCTGCGCTCCGAGGTGCCGGTCAACGTGACCGTGCCCGCCTGCGACCCCCAGCGGGCCGCGGCCATCGTGCGCGCCGGCGGCTGCCGCACCGCCAAGGTCAAGGTCGCCGAGCCCGGCCAGGACCCCGGCGAGGACGAGGCGCGCCTCGAGGCGGTGCGCGACGCGCTCGGCGACGGGCTCGTGCGCATCGACGCCAACGGCGCCTGGGACGTCGACACCGCCGTGGCGCGCGTCCGCGTGCTCGACCGCGCCGCCGGGGGGCTGGAGTACGTCGAGCAGCCCTGCGCCACGGTGGAGGAGCTGGCCGAGGTGCGCCGCCGCGTCGACGTCCCGATCGCCGCGGACGAGTCGATCCGCCGGGCCGCCGACCCCTACCGGGTCCGTGACCTCGAGGCCGCCGACGTGGCCGTGCTCAAGGTGCAGCCGCTCGGGGGCGTGCGCGCCTGCCTGCGGATCGCCGAGGACATCGGGCTCCCCGTGGTCGTCTCCAGCGCGGTCGAGAGCAGCGTCGGGATCGCGATGGGCGTGGCGCTGGCCGCGGCCCTGCCCAGGCTCGACCACGCCTGCGGTCTCGCGACGGTGCAGCTGCTGACCGACGACGTCAGCAGCGAGCCGCTGCTGCCGGTCGACGGCGTGCTGCCCGTGCGGGCGGTGCGTCCCGACCGCCTCGACGCGGTCGCGGCGCCGGACGAGCGGCGCAGGCACTGGGAGGCGCGGCTCGCGCGCGTGGCCGGGCAGGTGACGGCGTGAGCGCCGGGTCGGAGAGCTTCCCGCCGCCCGGGGCGCAGCGCGTCGCCGTGTCCGTCGTCGACCGGCTGCGCGCGGCGGGGGTCACCGACGCCGTGCTGTGCCCGGGGTCGCGCAACGCGCCGCTGGCCTTCGCGCTCGCCGACGCGCCGCTGCGCCTGCACACCCGGATCGACGAGCGCACGGCCGGCTTCCTCGCCCTCGGCCTGGCCAAGGCCTCGCGCCGACCGGTGCCGGTCGTGTGCACCAGCGGCACGGCCGCCGCCAACCTCCACCCCGCCGTGCTCGAGGCTGCCCACGCCGGCGTGCCGCTCGTGGTCGTCACCGCCGACCGGCCGGCCCGGCTGCGCGGCACTGGCGCCAACCAGACCACCGACCAGGTCGGCCTCTTCGGCGACGCCGCCCCCTGCGTCGACCTCGACCGTCCCCGCGACTTCGAGGTGCCCACGCACCGGCCGCTGCACCTCAACGTCCAGCTCGACGACCCGCTGGTGCCGGCGGCCCCGACCGTGCTTCTGGCCCCAAGAGTCCCCGACACGCCGAGCCCGACCGGCCGTCTCACCGGAAGAGCGGCCGGCGAGGGCCGGGGAGGGTCGCCGGCGCCCCACCCCTGGACCGCCTCCGACGCCGTGCCGGTCGAGCTGCCGACCGGGCCGCGCACGGTGGTCGTGGCCGGGGACGACGCCGGGCCACCGGCGCGGATCCTCGCCGAGCGCGCCGGCTGGCCGCTGCTGGCCGAGCCGAGCTCGGGCGCGCGCACGGGCACCCACGCGCTGCGCTGCTACCGGCTGCTGCTGACCACCGCCCTTGCCGACGAGGTCGAGCGGGTCGTGGTCGCCGGGCACCCGACGCTGAGCCGGCCGGTGCTGCGGCTGCTGGCGCGCGAGGACGTCGAGGTGGTCGAGCTGCCGGCGGCCGGCCGCTGGCCGACCCGGCCCTTCCCCGTCGCCGCCAGCCACCGTGCGCTGACCGCGGCCCCCGACGACCCGGCCTGGCTGGAGCGCTGGCGGGCGCGTGACCGGGAGCTCGCCGGTCGGGTCGACGACCTGCTGCGCCGCCGTCCGGGACTCACCCCGCACGAGGTGGCCCAGGTGGTCGACGCCGCCAACCCGCCCGGCGGGCTGCTCGTGGTCGGCGCCAGCAACCCGATCCGCGACCTCGACCTGATGGCGGGCGCCCACCCGGTCGGGGAGCGCCGGATGGTGCTCGCCAACCGCGGCCTCGCCGGCATCGACGGCACCGTCTCCACCGCCGTCGGCGCCGCGCTGGGGCGGCCGCGCTCCTCGCGCGCCACGGCGTACGTCGGCGACGTGACCTTCCTGCACGACATGACCGGTCTGGTGCTCGGCCCCGACGAGCCGCGCCCCGACCTCACCGTCGTGGTGGCCAACGACGACGGCGGGTCGATCTTCGCGACGCTCGAGCAGGGCGCACCGGCGTACGCCGACCGCTTCGAGCGGCTCTTCGGCACCCCGCACGGCGTCGACCTGGCGTCGCTGTGCGCGGCCACGCGCACGCCGCACTGGCGCGTGGAGAGCCGCGCCGAGCTCGAGCACGCGCTCGCCAGCCCCAACGGTGGTGTCGAGGTGGTCGAGGTCAGGTTGTCCAGACAGGACCGCCGAACCCTGGAGGAATCACTGCACGCCCTGGCAGATTGACTCTTCGTGCACCTCGTCGTCCTGCTCGTCGCCATCGTCGTGGTGGTCGTGGTCGTCACGAGCCTGTGCGAGCGCGCCGACCTGCCCACCCCGCTGGTGCTCACCGTGGTCGGGGTGGCGGCGTCCTACCTGCCCTTCGTGCCGGAGGTCGCGCTCGAGCCCGAGGTGGTGCTCTTCGGCCTGCTGCCGCCGCTGCTGTACGCCGCCGCGCAGCAGACCAGCCTGGTCGACTTCAACGCCAACCGGCGCG
>JBQGFI010000529.1:0-2229 GCA_052040065.1 Marmoricola sp. | reverse complement strand
GGCACCATCGACCCCGGGCCCGTCTTCGACCTGGAGCTGCCGCTCGCCGAGGTCGCCGAGGCGTACGCCGCGATGGACGAGCGCCGGGCGATCAAGGCGCTGCTGCGACCCTGAGCGCCGCGGCGGGTCGTGACGATTTCAACCACACGGGCCTCCGCGGCTACACTCGTGCCGCAGGGGAGTACCTCGCCAAGCGACGACCGGTCACTACGGAGCCATCGGCTCCTCGGCCGTCGGCCCGGAGACGCCGTGACGCCACGGGGTACCGGGTGAGGGAGACCTGATCCCGGCCGCGCGACGCGGCCCTGACCAGGAGGTACCCACCTCGTGCTGCTGCCCCTTGCCACCGGCGCCCCCGCCGACGCCGGCCCCTCGATCGCCACGCCCCTGCTGTGGACGGTGACGATCGGTGCGGTCCTGCTGCTGCTCACCGTCGACTTCCTGCTGACCCGGCGCCCCCACGCGGTGAAGATGAAGGAGGCCGTCAGCTGGTCGGTCTTCTACATCGCCCTGCCGCTCGCCTTCGGCGCCTGGCTGTGGCAGCAGTACGGCTCCTCGACCGGCGTCGACTACCTGACCGGCTACCTGGTCGAGAAGTCGCTCTCGGTCGACAACCTCTTCGTCTTCATGCTGCTCCTCACGGCCTTCGCGGTGCCCGAGGAGCTGCGGCAGCGGGTGCTGCTCTACGGCATCATCGGCGCGCTCGTGATGCGCGCGATCTTCATCGCGCTCGGGGCCGCCGCGCTCAGCTACTTCGACGCCGCCTTCCTCGTCTTCGGTCTCATCCTGCTGCTCACCGGCCTGAAGCTGCTGCGTGATGAGCTGAAGGACGAGGAGAAGGAGATCGACGTCTCCCAGATCAAGAGCGTGCGGCTGGTGCGTCGCTTCATGCCGGTCACCGAGGACTACGAGGGCCCCCGGATGAGCGTCAAGCTCGACGGCAAGCGCGCCCTGACCCCCTTCGCGCTCGTCGTCGTGGCGGTGCTCGGGGCCGACCTCGTCTTCGCGGTCGACTCGGTGCCCGCGGTCTACGGCATCACCGAGGACCCCTTCCTGGTCTTCGCGACCAACGCCTTCGCGCTGCTGGGCCTCCGGGCGCTCTACTTCGTGCTCGAGGGCGCGCTCGGCAAGCTCACCCACCTCGGCTTCGGGCTGTCGCTGATCCTCTTCTTCATCGGCACCAAGCTGGTCATCCACTGGGGCCACCTGGTGTGGGGCGACGCCTTCCCGCTGCCCGAGATCGGCAACGTGACCTCGCTGCTGGTGATCCTCGCGATCCTCGTCGTGGTCACCGTGACCAGCCTGGTGGCCAACCGTCGCGACGACGCGGCGGAGGACGACGACCGCGACGACCAGGCGGTCGGAGCCGGCGAGCGGGGCTGACCGCCGTCGGTCGGTGGGCTCGCACCGGGGTGTAGAAACGGTGCGTGCCCACCACCCCCTCGCTCGTGCTCGGTCCACTGCTGCGCCACACCGACCGCGACTGCGCCGCGGTGTGGGTGGAGGTCGACGCCGACTGCGTCGTCACCGTCACCGCCGGTGAGGTGACGGCACGGGCCCGCACCTTCGCCGTGCACGGCCACCACTACGCGCTGGTCGGGCTCGAGGGGCTCGAGCCCGGCACCGTCACGCCGTACACCGTGTCGCTGGCGGGCGCGGGAGCCGAGCCCCAGCAGGTGTGGCCCCCCGCGCAGCCCGTGGTGGTCGGGGGGATCGAGCTGCCGGCGTCGGTGGTGAGCACGCTGCGTCCGGGCAAGCACCCGCGGCTGGCCTTCGGCTCCTGCCGGACCTCGGTGCCGCACGACGAGGCCGGCAACAAGCAGCACGGCATCGACGCGATGCGTGCCTACGCGCTCGACATGGCCGCCGACACCTCCAACCCGTGGCCCGACCTGCTCGTGCTGCTCGGCGACCAGGTCTACGCCGACGAGACCACCGAGGAGATGCGCGACTTCATCGCTTCGCGACGCTCGCTGGACGAGCCGCCCTGGACCGAGCTGAAGGACTACGAGGAGTACGCCCACCTCTACCTGCTCGCCTGGCGCGACCCCGCCAACCGCTGGCTGCTCTCCACGCTGCCCAGCTCGATGATCTTCGACGACCACGACGTGCGCGACGACTGGAACACCTCGCTGTCGTGGAAGGAGGAGATGGAGGCCACCAGCTGGTGGCACGGGCGCATCGTCGCGGGCCTCGCGTCGTACTGGGTCTACCAGCACCTGGGCAACC
>JBQGFI010000528.1:0-7427 GCA_052040065.1 Marmoricola sp. | reverse complement strand
CGACGCCAACATCTGGGGCGCCACCCACGAGGCGAAGACCCTGGAGCACCTCGACGTCTCGCTGGAGACCGTCGAGCCGATCATGGGCGTGAAGTTCTGGGACCCGAGCGTGGAGATCCCCACCGAGGACGTCACGGTGCGCTTCGAGCAGGGGCGCCCCGTCGCCATCGGCGGCACCCGCTTCGACGACCCGGTCGCCCTGGTGCAGGAGGCCAACGCCGTCGGCGGCCGCCACGGCCTCGGCATGAGCGACCAGATCGAGAACCGCATCATCGAGGCCAAGTCGCGCGGCATCTACGAGGCGCCGGGCATGGCGCTGCTGTGGGCGGCGTACGAGCGGCTGCTCAACGCGGTGCACAACGAGGACACCATCGCGCAGTACCACACCGAGGGCCGCAAGCTCGGTCGGCTGCTCTACGAGGGCCGCTGGCTCGACCCGCAGGCGCTGATGATCCGCGAGGGCATCCAGCGCTGGATCGCCTCGCTGGTCACCGGCGAGGTGACGCTGCGGCTGCGGCGCGGCGAGGACTACACCGTGCTCGCCACCTCGGGGGAGAACTTCTCCTACCACCCCGACAAGCTCTCCATGGAGCGCACCGACAACGCCGCCTTCGGCCCCACCGACCGGATCGGGCAGCTGACGATGCGCAACCTCGACATCGCCGACTCGCGCGACAAGCTCGAGCAGTACGCCTCCCAGCCGCTCGACCAGGGCCAGGTGCTCGTCGAGCACGGCACCCTCTACGGCGAGCTCGAGCCGGGCGGCTACGACCGGATCGCCAAGAACCCCCAGGCCGAGGGCGACGCCTCCGACCGCCTGCTCGACGACGCCGCCATGGAGGTCGGCACCGACTGACCCCCGGGTGGTCGAGGAGGTCGCGCAGCGACCGTCTCGAGACCCCTGCAAGAGGAAGGGACGGCCGTGTGCACGGCCGTCCCTCGTCTCACCGGGCCTCGAGACGCCGGTCCCAGCCCCTCCTTCGTCGGGCCTGGGTCCGGCTCCTCGACCTCCGGCCGGATCGCCGTCCTCGCAGGCTCGGACAGCGGGCCGTGATCACTCCACGTCGTCGTCGACCCAGTCGAGGGTCTTGGTGACGGCCTTCTTCCAGTTGCGGTAGAGGCGCTCGCGCTCGGCGTCGTCCATCTGCGGGCTCCAGCGCTTGTCCTCACCCCAGTTGGCGGTGATGTCGTCGGTGTTCTCCCAGTAGCCGACGGCCAGGCCCGCGGCGTACGCCGCACCCAGCGCGGTGGTCTCGGCCACCTTCGGGCGCACCACGTCGACGCCGAGGATGTCGGCCTGGAACTGCATCAGCGTCTCGTTGACGACCATGCCGCCGTCGACGCGCAGCTCGGTGAGCGGCACCCCGGAGTCGGCGTTCATGGCGTCGAGCACCTCACGGGTCTGGAAGGCGGTCGACTCCAGCACCGCCCGTGCGATGTGGCCCTTGTTGACGTAGCGGGTCAGGCCCACCAAGGCGCCACGGGCGTCGGGACGCCAGTGCGGCGCGAAGAGGCCGGAGAAGGCGGGCACGAAGTACGCGCCACCGTTGTCGTCGACGCCCTTGGCGAGCTCCTCGATCTCGGGGGCCGAGGAGATCATCCCGAGGTTGTCGCGGATCCACTGCACCAGCGAGCCGGTGACGGCGATCGAGCCCTCGAGCGCGTAGACGGTCTCCTGGTCGCCGATCTTGTAGCAGATCGTGGTCAGCAGGCCGTTCTCCGAGGGCACCTGCTCGGTGCCGGTGTTGAGCAGCATGAAGTTGCCGGTGCCGTAGGTGTTCTTGGCGGTGCCCTTCTCCAGGCAGGCCTGGCCGAAGGTGGCGGCCTGCTGGTCGCCGAGGATGCCGGCGATGGGGGTGCCGTTGATGACGCCGGGCTTGCACTCGCCGTAGACCTGCGAGGAGGACTTGATCTCCGGGAGCATCGACATGGGGATGCCCATGTCGGCGGCGATCTCCTCGTTCCAGGTGAGGTCGGAGAGGTTCATCAGCATCGTGCGGCTGGCGTTGGTGACGTCGGTGATGTGCACGCCGTCGTTCTCCGCGCCACCGCTGAGGTTCCAGACCACCCAGCTGTCGGTGTTGCCGAAGAGCAGGTCGCCGGCCTCGGCCTTCTCACGGGCGCCCTCGACGTTGTCGAGGATCCACTTGACCTTCGGCCCGGAGAAGTAGGTTGCGAGCGGCAGGCCGACGATCTCCTTGTAGCGGTCGGTGCCGTGGTCGCCGGCGAGCTCGTCGACGATCTTCTGGGTGCGCGTGTCCTGCCACACGATCGCGTTGTAGACCGGCTGGCCGGTCGTCTTGTCCCAGACCACCGCGGTCTCGCGCTGGTTGGTGATGCCGACCGCCTCGATGTTCTTGCTGTTGAGGTTGGCCTTGGCGAGCGCGCCGCCGATGACCTTGCGGGTGTTCTCCCAGATCTCGATCGGGTCGTGCTCGACCCAGCCGGCCCGCGGGAAGATCTGCTCGTGCTCGACCTGGTCGACCGAGACGACCGAGCCGGACTTGTCGAAGATCATCGCGCGCGTGCTGGTGGTGCCCTGGTCGATGGACAGGATGTAGGTGGCCATGCGGTTCGATTCCTCCGAGGGTGATGGGCGGGGCGGGAAGGATCAGGTCAGGCGGCGGGGTAGCCGACCGCGGCGGCGACGAAGCCGCCCAGGACGCCACCGATGAGCGGGCCGACGATCGGCACCCACGAGTAGGCCCAGTTGCTGGTGCCCTTGCCCGGGATGGGCAGCAGGGCGTGGGCGATGCGCGGACCGAGGTCACGGGCGGGGTTGATGGCGTAGCCGGTGGGGCCACCGAGGCTGGCGCCGATGCCGACGACGAGCAGGGCCACGGCGAGCGGACCGAGGCCGCTCGGGGTGCTGCCGAAGGCGACGATCACGTAGACCAGCACGAAGGTGCCGATGGCCTCGGTCACGACGTTCCAGGCCGGCGCGTTGATGCCGGGGCCGGTGCTGAAGACACCGAGCTTGGAGCCCTCGTCGGCCTCGGGGTCGTCGAAGTGCTTCTTGTACGCCGCCCAGGCGAGCACCGCGCCGAGGAAGGCGCCGACGAGCTGGCCGGCCAGGTAGGTGAGCACGTCGCCCAGCGAGAGGCCGGAGTCGCCGGTGGCGAGCAGGCCGAAGGTGACGGCCGGGTTGAGGTGGGCGCCGGACTTGTAGGCGACGAAGACGCCGCTGAAGACCGCGATGCCCCAACCGAAGTTGATCATCAGGAAGCCGCCGCCGTTGCCGTTGGTCTTCGGCAGCACTGCGTTGGCGACGACGCCGCAGCCGAGGAGCAGCAGCGTCGCGGTGCCCAGGAGCTCGGGCAGGAAGATGTCGGTGAACATGACGTGCCTCTTTCGCCGTCGTCGTTGACTTCGAGTGTGACGGGGGACACTGCGCTCCCCGGCTGGCACTCTTGCACATGTCGGGGGCTGCGGGCACTCCCTAGAGTGGGGGTAGTCCCTATCTCGACGTGGAGGAGCCACACCATGCTGGAGCCCGCCCGACTCGGCCCCGACGAGCGTGCGGAGGCCTGGCGCTCGCTCCACGACGCCGACCTCGACGTCCTCGTCATCGGCGGTGGTGTGACGGGAGCAGGCGTCGCCCTCGACGCCGCCACCCGCGGCCTGAAGGTGGCGCTGGTGGAGCAGCGCGACTTTGCCTCCGGCACCTCCTCGCGCAGCTCGAAGCTCTTCCACGGTGGGCTGCGCTACCTCGAGCAGCTCAACTTCTCGCTGGTGCGCGAGGCGCTGCGGGAGCGCGAGCTGATGCTCACGCGCATCGCGCCCCACCTCGTCAAGCCGGTGTCGTTCCTCTACCCGCTGACCCACCGGGTGTGGGAGCGGCCCTACGTCACGGCCGGCCTGACGCTCTACGACTCGATGGGCGGCGCCCGCTCGGTCCCGCGCCACAAGCAGCTCAGCCGCACCAAGGCGCTGCAGCTCTTCCCCGGCATGCGCAAGGACGCCCTCGCGGGCGCGCTGCTCTACTACGACGCCCAGGCCGACGACGCCCGCCACACGATGATGCTGGCCCGCACCGCGGCGACGTACGGCGCCACCGTCCTGGCGAGCGCCAAGGTGACCTCCCTGACCCGGGCCGGCGAGCGGATCACCGGCGCGACGATCACCGACGTCGAGTCCGGCGAGGAGGCCGAGGTCTCCGCCCGCGTGGTCATCAACTGCACCGGCGTGTGGACCGACGACGTGCAGACGATGGCCGGCGGTCGCGGACGCTTCCACGTGCGTGCCTCCAAGGGCGTGCACATCGTGGTCCCGCGAGACCGGATCAACGCCGAGACCGGCGTCATCCTGCGCACCGAGAAGTCCGTGCTCTTCGTGATCCCGTGGGGCACCCACTGGATCATCGGCACCACCGACACCGACTGGGAGCTCGACCGGGCGCACCCGGCGGCGAGCAGCGCCGACATCGACTACATCCTCGAGCACGTCAACCGGGTCCTGGTGACGCCGCTGACCCGCGACGACATCGAGGGCGTCTACGCCGGCCTGCGTCCGCTGCTGGCGGGTGAGAGCGAGGCCACCTCCAGCCTGTCGCGCGAGCACGCGGTCGCCCGTCCGCAGCCCGGCCTGATCTCGATCGCCGGCGGCAAGTACACGACGTACCGCGTGATGGCCGAGGACGCCGTCGACGCCGCCCGCGTCGACCTGCCCGCCGGGGTGCCCGACAGCGTGACCGACCACATCCCGCTGGTCGGCGCCGAGGGCTACCAGGCGCTGACCAACCAGGTCGAGCGCATCGCCCGCGAGCGGGGCCTCCCCACCTGGCGGGTGACCCACCTGCTCGACCGCTACGGCGCCCTGACCCAGGAGGTGCTGCGTCTCGCCGACGAGGACCCCTCGCTGCTCGAGCCGCTGCCCGACGCCGAGGAGTACCTCAAGGTGGAGATGCGCTACGCCGTCTCCCACGAGGGCGCGCTGCACCTCGACGACCTGCTCTCGCGCCGCACGCGGATCTCGATCGAGACCCACGACCGCGGCGAGGCGTGCGCCGACGACGTCGCCGAGCTGGTGGCGCCGGTCCTCGGCTGGGACGAGCAGCGGATCTCCGACGAGGTCGCCGCCTACCGCGCCCGGGTCGCCGCCGAGATCGAGAGCCAGACCGAGGCCGACGACCTCGCCGCCACCGCGGCCCGCACCGCCGCCCCCGACATCCGCGCCCGCGCGGTCGGCCGCGCCCTCGACTGAGGGGCGGGCGGCCGCCCGGGGGGTGCTCTTGGCCCCAGAAGGCCGCGACACGCCGCGCCTGACCGACCGCTTCGCCGGAAAACCACCACCACGGCGCCGGACCCCTCGGACCCCCTCGGGCGCGCATGGCGCCGGCTGAGACGATGACGCGCGTGACCGAGCAGCGGGGTACCAACCAGGGCAGCCTGTGGGGCGGCCGCTTCGCGGACGGACCGAGCCCCGAGCTCGAGGCGCTCTCGCGCAGCACCCACTTCGACTGGCGGCTGGCGCCGTACGACCTCGCGGGGTCGCGGGCGCACGCCCGGGTGCTGCACACGGCGGGACTGCTCGACGACGCCGCGCTCCAGGGGCTCCTGGACGGCCTCGACGAGCTCGACCGCCGGGTGGCCGACGGCACGCTGCGTCCCCGTCCCGAGGACGAGGACGTGCACGGCGCGCTGGAGTCGGCGCTGCTCGACGTGGTCGGCGCGGACCTCGGCGGCCGGCTGCGCGCGGGTCGCAGCCGCAACGACCAGATCGCCACGCTCTTCAAGGTCTTCCTGCGCGACCACGCCCGGATCGTGGGCGGCCAGGTGCTCGACCTCGTCGACGCGCTCGCCGGGCAGGCCGAGGCGCACCTCGGCGCGGTGATGCCGGGGCGCACCCACCTGCAGCACGCCCAGCCGGTGCTGCTGAGCCACCACCTGATGGCCCACGCCTGGCCGCTGCTGCGCGACGTCGACCGGCTGCGCGACTGGGACGACCGCGTCGCCTCCGAGTCGCCGTACGGCGCGGGCGCGCTCGCCGGGTCCAGCCTCGGGCTCGACCCGGAGGCCGTGGCGCGCGACCTGGGGTTCACCGGGTCGGTGGCCAACTCCATCGACGGCACCGCGGCCCGCGACTTCGTCGCCGAGCTGGCCTTCGTGCTGGCGATGATCGGGGTCGACGTGAGCCGGCACGCCGAGGAGGTCATCCTCTGGGCCACCCACGAGTTCGGCTTCGTGCGGCTGCACGACGGCTACTCGACCGGGTCGAGCATCATGCCGCAGAAGAAGAACCCCGACATCGCCGAGCTGGCGCGTGGCAAGTCCGGCCGGCTGATCGGCGACCTGACCGGCCTGCTCGCCACGCTCAAGGCGCTGCCGCTGGCCTACAACCGCGACCTCCAGGAGGACAAGGAGCCGGTCTTCGACGCCGTCGACACCCTCGAGGTGCTGCTCCCCGCGGTGACCGGCCAGGCGGCGACGCTGGTCTTCGACACCGACCGGCTCGCCTCGCTCGCGCCCCGCGGCTTCAGCCTGGCCACCGACGTGGCGGAGTGGCTGGTGCGCGAGGGCGTGCCCTTCCGCGAGGCGCACGAGCTGGCCGGCGCCTGCGTACGCCGCTGCGAGGCGCTCGGCTGCGAGCTCGACGAGCTCTCCGACGACGACCTCGCCGCGATCGACCCGCGCCTGACGCCCGCGGTGCGCGACGTGCTCACCGTCGAGGGCTCGGTCGC
The DNA here is from genome assembly GCA_052040065.1 of Marmoricola sp. Taxonomy (GTDB): domain Bacteria; phylum Actinomycetota; class Actinomycetes; order Propionibacteriales; family Nocardioidaceae; genus Marmoricola. The sequence goes on along the minus strand of JBQGFI010000528.1, from coordinate 748 downwards.
CTCGCGCGACGCCCGTGGCGGCACCGCCCCGGCCCGCGTGGCCGAGCAGCTCGCCGAGCTGCGCGCCCGTGCCGCCGACCTGCGCGCGTGGCTCTAGCGCTCGAGGGGCACCCCCGCGACGTCGCGCCCACCCTCCTGGGCGCGCGGCTCACCCACGCCGGCGTCACCGTGCGGCTCACCGAGGTGGAGGCGTACGGCGCCGCCGACGACCCCGGCTCCCACGCGCACCGCTCCCTGACCCGCCGCAACGCGACGATGTTCGGCCCCTCGGGCCGGCTGTACGTCTACTTCAGCTACGGCATGCACCACTGCGCCAACGTGGTGTGCGGCCCCGAGCCCGGCGCCGTCCTGCTGCGCGCCGGCGAGGTCGTCGCCGGTCACGACCTGGCGCGCGAGCGCCGTCCGCGCGTGCGCGACCGCGACCTCGCCCGTGGCCCCGCGTGCCTGTGCCGCGCGCTCGCGCTCGACCTGACCCACGACGGACTCGATCTCGCCGGGCTGCTGGAGGCGGGGGAGCCGCCGTCCGAGGTCAGCGCCGGGCCGCGCGTCGGCCTGCGCCTGGCCCCCGACCGTCCCTGGCGCTTCTGGGTGACCGGGCATCCCACCGTGAGCCGCTACGTCCGCTCGCCCCGCGCCTGAGGGACGAGCTGGACACCAGCGCGCCGAAGCTGTCACTGGCGGCACGGTATTTCGGCGCGCCAGTGGCGGGTTTACCGGCCCGCGGGGGGGAACGCCGCGACGCCGCCCG
>JBQGFI010000527.1:0-2078 GCA_052040065.1 Marmoricola sp. | reverse complement strand
GCCGCGCACGCCGCGACCGCAACGCCGCGCCGGAGCCTGCGGAGCGGCGCCCACACGTGGGCAGCCGCCGCAGCGGGTCGCGCAGGCCCTGCTCGGGGTCGACGCCCTGCGCGCGGGCCCGCACCACGAGCCCGAGGAGCTCCTCGCCGCGATCGGCCCCCGGGCCCGGCTCGGGGTCCGGCAGCCCGGCGCGCTCGCGACGGTCGAGCACCTTGCTGGCGCGCGACAGCGCCGGCAGCGTGGCCGGGATGCCGTCGTCGAGGTCCGACCGCTGCTTCTCGGCGGCCTTGGCCGACTCCCACAGCTCGTTGATCCGCACCGGGTCGGTCTCCCCGCGCAGGGACTCCTCGCCGAAGACGTGCGGGTTGCGGCGCAGCAGCTTCTCGCGCAGCGTGCGGGCGACGTCGTCGGTGTCGAACCAGCCGCGCTCCTCGGCGATGGCGGCGTGGAAGAGCACCTGGAGCAGCACGTCGCCGAGCTCCTCGCACAGGTGCTCGCGGGTCGCGACGTCCGGCGTGGGCGCGGTGTCGTCCAGCGCGTCGAGCACCTCGACCAGCTCGTGGGCCTCCTCGAGCAGGTGGCGCGCCAGGCTGCGGTGGCTCTGCGCGGCCTTCCAGCCGCACTCGACCCGGAGCCGGCGCATCATGCCCACCAGCTCCTCGAGGGTCGAGGTGGCCGTCACCCCCCGCAGCGCTGGGCCGGAGGGAGCCCGGCCGCGAAGCCCGGGTCCTCCCCCGAGGCCGCCTGCTGGGCCTGCTGCGCGAAGTCGGACTGCGCCCGCGACACCGAGCCGTCACCCGCGCCGGGAAGGCCGTCGGCGTCGGGACCGAAGCGGGCGTCGGTGACGACGTCGACGTCGGCCTGCCACTCCTCGCGCTGGGCGACGCCGGCCTGGATCAGCTGGTCGAGGTTCTCGGGGGTGAGCTCCTCGCCGGCGGCGTCGGCCGCCACCTGGGCCAGGTCGGCCTGGCTCTCCGCGATGTCCTCGACCACCGGGCCGATCACGTCGGCGACGTCGTCGGGGAGCTCCTCGATGCCCTGGGTGCTCTGCGTCACGACGTACTGCGTCACCTCGGCGGGCGCCGAGGCGTCCTGCGAGGCCGCGAACTGCTGGTTGAGCCGCAGCTCGATCAGCACCCGGAGGATCTGCTGCTTCTGCGTGGCCAGCGAGGTGACCTGCGCCTGGCCGGCCTCCACGCCCTGCTCGGCCAGCTGGCACTGGGCGGCCGTGATCTCGTCGACCTGGGCGACCGAGATGCGCTCGCCGTCGACGGTGCTGGCGGTGCCCGGGGCGAGCCCGCTGCACCCGGTGCCGAGGAGCAGCGTCGCCGCCGTCAGCGGGACCCACGTGCGTGCCTTCACCCTTGCTGCCTCCCGTCGGTGACCAGCGGCGGGTCGACCACCGCGTCCAGGACCTGCCGCGCCCACGCCAGCAGCTCCTCGTCGCGCATCGGCTCGACCCTCGCACCGTGGTGCTGGGGCCGTGGCACCAGCATCGTAGACACGGGGGCCTTCACCAGGCTCTTCGGGTACATCCGCTGCAACCGGACGACACGGCTGTCGGGCAGCTCCACGGGGTGGAAGCGCACGTGCTTGCCGGCGAGGGTCACCTCGTGGATGCCCGCCTGGCGGCACCGGGCGCGGAAGCTCGCGACGGCCAGCAGCCGCACCACCTCGACCGGCGGCTCGCCGTAGCGGTCGGAGAGCTCCTCGCGCAGCGCGGCGACGTCGTCGTCGGAGCGCACCTCGGCCAGCCGCTTGTACATCTCCAGCCGCAGCCGCTCGCTCGGCACGTAGTCGTGCGGCAGGTGCGCCTCGACCGGCAGCTCGATCTTGACCTCCACCGCCTCCTCGGGGGCGCTGCCGTCCTGGCGGAACTCCTGCACCGCCTCGCCGACCAGCCGGACGTAGAGGTCGAAGCCGACGTCGGCGATGTGGCCGGACTGCTCGCCGCCGAGCAGGTTGCCGGCGCCGCGGATCTCGAGGTCCTTCATCGCGATCGCCATGCCGCCGCCGAGGTCGGAGTGCTGGGCGAGCGTGGCCAGCCGCTCGTGGGCGGTCTCGGTCAGCGGCTTGTC
>JBQGFI010000526.1:0-8615 GCA_052040065.1 Marmoricola sp. | reverse complement strand
TCGAGACGGTCTTGCCCTCGAAGTCGGCGATGGACTCGATGCCGCTGTCGGCACGGGCCACGACCTGGGTGTAGTTGGGATAGATGCGGCCCAGCGACGCGATCTCCTGGGCGCCGTCGAAGTCGCCCTCGCCGTTGATCGCGTCGGCCGCGGTGTCGGCCAGCGAGAACGCGATGTCGTAGTCGCCCGCCACGAGCTGCTGGATGTTCTGCACCGACGCGACCGTCTCCGCGGAGCTGGCCTGGATGTCGGTCTCGTCGTTGATCAGCTGCGCCAGGCCGCCGCCCACGACGAAGTAGACGCCGGTGGAGTTGCCGGTGGCGATGTTGAGCCGGCCGCTGCCCGCCTCGCAGCTGTCCTCCTCGGCGTCGGCGCCGGCGTCACCGCCGCCCTGCTGTCCGCCACAGGCGGCGAGCAGGGTGCCGGCGAGCAGCGCGGCGGTCGCGAGGGCGGGCGTACGGGTCCAGCGGTGGGGCTTCATGCGACGTTCTCCTTCGAGGGGGTGGACGGGCGGAGCAGCAGGTGGGAGGCGACGGCCACGGCCAGGACGGCCAGGCCGAGCGCCACGGCGAGCGGCTGCAGGTAGAGCAGCAGCACCGCGGCGGGCAGGCACAGCCAGCGCTCGTGGGCGCGGGCGGGGCGGATCATCCAGCCGGTGGTGACGACGGCGAGCGCAACCACCGCGAGGCCGCAGACGAGCGCGGCGAGCAGCACGTCGGGCAGGTCGCCCCGACCGAGCAGCAGCGCGCCGTTGTCGGTGACGACGAAGGCCATGGGGGCGAGGAAGGCCGGCAGCGTGTACTTGCAGGCCTGCATCATGGTCGCGATCACGCGACCGCCGGTGATGGCGGCCGAGGCCACGGCGGCGAGCGCCGTCGGCGGCGAGACCTCCGAGAGCACGGCGTAGTAGAAGATGAACATCGCGACCTCGGGGCCGCCGACGCCCATCGCGATCAGCGCCGGCCCGATCACGACCCAGCTGAGGATGAAGGACGCGGTGACGGGCACCGCGAGCCCCAGCACCAGGATCGCCAGCGCCGAGAAGAGCGCGGTCAGCACCAGGGCCGTGGCGTCGTTGGGCGAGAGCGCCTCGGCGGCGCTCACGAGCGCGTCGGCGAGCACCTGGCCGAGGCCGGTCTTGGCGATCACCGAGGTGATCACGCCCGCGCTGGCGCACACGGCGATCACGGGGATCGCCGAGCGGATGCCGCCGGAGAGTGCGGCGTAGATCCCGGCGACGTAGGCGCGCAGCGACTCGGCCAGGGGCAGCGGCCGGGTGGCCTCGCTGTCGGTGGCGACGCCCTCCTCGAGGGTGGTGACGACCGGGCGCCGGGAGAGCACGGCCTCGGCGAGACCGAAGAGCGCGGCGACGCCGGTGGCGTAGACGACCGCCTTGAAGGGCGGGACGTCGATGGCGAGGAAGAAGACGATGACGCCCAGCGACAGGAAGTGGTAGCCACCGCGCAGCAGCAGCTTCAGCGGGCTCCCCACCGCGAGCTCGACCCGCTTGGCCCCGAAGCGGCGGGCGTCGATCTCGACCGCGACGAAGATGCCGAGGTAGTACAGGAAGGTCGGGACCAGCGCCCAGCCCAGCACCGAGAGGTAGGAGACCCCGAGGTACTCGGCGATGATGAAGGCCGCGGCGCCGAGGGTCGGCGGCGAGAGGATCGCGCCGATGCCGCTGGCGGCGAGCATGCCGCCCGCGGACTCCCGCGGGTAGCCGGCCTTCTTCAGGATCGGCCAGGAGAACGAGCCGAGCGTGACCGCGGTCGCGGTGCCCGATCCCGACACGGTGCCGAGCAGGAAGCCCGAGGTGGCCACGGTGCGCCCGGGGGCGGTGCGCGACTTGCGGAAGAGCGAGAAGGCGAACTCCACGAAGAAGCGCCCGGCGCCCATCCGCTCCAGCACCGCGCCGTAGATGGTGAAGAGCACGATGTAGGTCGCGGCGACGTCGAGCGGGACCCCGAAGAGGCCGCTCGCCTCGTTGTAGAGGCTGTTGACGATCTGCGAGATGTCCATGCCGATGTGGCTGACGGACCAGTCGACGGGCAGGTAGCCGCCGTAGAAGGCGTAGCAGAAGAAGAGGACGCAGACCGCCGGCAGCACCAGCCCCGTGGTGCGACGCGCGGCCTCGAGCACGAGCACCGTGAGGACCAGCCCCATGACCACGTCGAGCTGCGTCAGCGAGCCCTGGCGGTCGAGGAAGCCGGTGTAGCCGCCGAAGCCGAGCTCGGACGGGGGCAGCGGCAGCACCGGGTAGAGGCCGACCACGAGCGCGACGAGGGCGAGCAGCCAGTCGAGTGGGCCGGGGTCGTCGCCGGCGCCGCGGTCGCGGCCCCGGGTGGCCCGGGCCCGGTAGCAGAGCAGGGCCAGCGGCAGGGTCACGGCCAGGAAGAGCACCAGGTAGTACTGGCTGCCCTGGCGGGCGGGGAAGAAGACCTGGCGCAGCACGAAGAGCGCGACCAGGAAGCACCACGCCGCGACCAGCTGCTCCAGGCGCGGTGAGAGCCGGCGTCCGGGGCGCTCCTCGTCGTCGTACTCCGCGAGCTGCGGGGTGTCGAGGGTGCCGGGGTCGTCGGGGACGTCGGTGGCGGCGCGGGTGGGCATGACCTGTGAACCTAGGGAGGTGACGGCCGTCACAGGCAGGGTCGAGGGCGCAGACTTAACACAGTCTTGACATTGGCCCGCCCCACGCGTGGGGTCGCGCCATGCGGATCCTGCTCGTGGAGGACGACGACGGCGTCGTCGCGGCGCTCACCCCGGCGCTGCGACGCGCGCACCTCTACGTGGAGCGCGCCGCGACCGCGGCCGAGGCGCTCCCGCTGCTCGACGGCGCCGACCTGGTGCTGCTCGACATGGGGCTCCCCGACCGCGACGGCCTCACGCTGGCGAGCCAGATCCGCGAGCGCAGCGCGGTGCCGATCATCGCGGTCACGGCGCGGCGCGAGGAGTCCAGCGTCGTCGCGGCGCTGCGGGCCGGGGTCGACGACTACGTCGTCAAGCCCTACCGGCTGGCGGAGCTGATGGCCCGGATGGAGGCGGTGCTGCGCCGCAGCGGACGGCAGCCGGCCGGCCCGGTGACCGAGCACGGCGGGCTGCGCGTCGACCTGGAGGCGCGCGAGGCCCACGTCGACGACGTGGTGGTGCCCCTGGCCCCCAAGGAGCTGGAGCTGCTGGCGCTGCTGGTGCGCAACGCGGGGGGCGTGGTGACGCGGGCCGAGATCATGGAGTCGATCTGGCAGACGTCCTGGGTGGGCTCCTCGCGCACCGTCGACGTGCACGTGGCCCACCTGCGGGCCAAGCTCGGCCGCCCCGAGCTGATCACCACCGTGCGCGGCGTGGGCTACCGACTGGCCGCCGTCGACCGCGAGGGGGAGCCGTGCGCCGACGGCTGACGGCCGTCGCCGGGGCCCTGCTGGCGCTGCTGCTGGTGACGCTGATGGCCCCGCTGCTGGCGGCGTACGCCGAGGAGCGCACGCAGGACGCCTTCGTCACGCGCCTCACCGACGTCAACCGCTTCGCCGTGCTCGCCCAGGACGCGCTGGAGGAGGACGCCGACACCGGGCTCGAGTCGGACCTGGTGCGCTACGCCGAGGTCTACGGCGGCACCGTGGTGGTGACCGACGCCGACCGCCGGGTGGCGGCGCGCTCCGGAGACCTCGACCTCGACGACGACCGCGTGGCCCAGGCAGTGGACCTGGCGCTCGACGGCACCGCCACGCCCGCGCCCGGCACGGTGTGGCCGTGGGGCCGGTCGAGCTTCGTGGTCGCCTCCCCGGCGGGCCGCGACGCCCAGGTGCTCGGGGCCGTGGTCCTGGTGGCCCCGACCGACCAGGTGCGGCGCGACGTCGGCGTCCGGATGGGGTGGCTGGTGCTCGCCGGGCTGGCCCTGCTCGCGGTCGTGGTGCTGGCGTCGGTGGGGCGCTTCGTCGGCTGGATCCTCCGGCCCGTGCACGACCTCGACGCCGCCGCGCTGCAGCTCGCCGAGGGCGAGGTCGGCACCCGCGTCCCGGCCACGACCGGACCTCCGGAGCTGCGCCACCTGGCGCGCTCCTTCAACCAGATGGCCGACCACGTGGAGACCTCGCAGCGCCAGCAGCGCGAGCTGATCGCCGACGCCTCGCACCAGCTCGGCAACCCGCTCACCGCGCTCCGGCTGCGGGTGGAGAACCTGCGCTCGGAGCCCGACCCGGAGGAGGCCGACCGGGCGCTGGAGGAGGCCGACCGGCTGAGCGCGATCGTGGAGTCGCTGCTCGACCTCAGCCAGGTCGGTGCCGAGGCGGCGGTGCCCGTGCCCGTCGAGGTCGTGGCCCAGGCCCGGCGCCGGGTCGAGCTGTGGGAGCCCGCGCTGGGCGAGGTGCTGCTGCTCGCGCCCGCGCGGCTGCACGCGATGGCGACGCCCGACCTGGTCGACCTGGTGCTCGACGCGCTGCTCGACAACGCCGCGAAGTTCGCCCCCGACCAGCGGGTCGAGGTCGTGCTGCGGGTGGCGGACGACGAGGCCGTGCTCTCCGTGCGCGACCACGGCCCGGGGCTCCGCGCCGACGACGTGGGCAAGGTCGGCGCCCGCTTCTTCCGCGGCCGCGACCACCAGAACGTCGCGGGCACCGGCCTCGGGCTGGCGATCGTGCGGGCGCGCGTCGAGGACGCTGGCGGCTCCTTCGCCGTCGCCAGCCCGCGCGACGGCGGGCTCGAGGTCACGGTCCGGCTCCCGGTCGCGCCGGCAGGGGACGACCGCGGCGCTCAGTCGCGCAGCGCCCGGAAGTAGCGCAGCGCGCCCGGGTGGAGCGGGAGCGGGTTGGTGAAGATGCCGGCCGCGACCGTGGGCTGACGGATCTCCGGTGCGAGCCGCTGCACGGCGTCCTGCGCCTCGAAGAGCACCCGCGTCACCGCGTACGCCGCCGCGTCGCCCAGGTCGCGACGCGCGACCAGGTAGTTCTTCACGCTCAGGGTGTCGACGCCGTCGGCGAGGCCGTAGGTGGAGGCGGGGATCGGGCCGGCGACGTACTCCGGCCCGTGCGCGGTGACCATCGGCACCACCAGGTCGCGCAGCGAGAGCAGCCGCACCGGGGTGCCGGCGGCGAGGTCGGCGACGGTGGCGTTGGGCAGGCCGCTGACGAAGAAGAAGGCGTCGGCCTCGCCGGCGGCCAGCGCCTCGGCGTCGTCGCGCAGGCTGGCGTCGGTCGGGGTGACCGCGCCGGGCGGGACGCCCGCGGCGGCGAGCAGCCGGCGGGAGACCACGCGGGTGCCCGAGCCCCGGCCGCCGAGGCCCACGCGACGTCCGCGCAGGTCGCCGAGCGCGCGCACCGGCGAGTCCGCCGGGACCACGACGTGCACGAAGCTGTCGTAGGTGCGGGTCAGGGCGACCACGTCGACCGGGGTGCCGAAGGCGCCCTCGCCGCGGCTGGCGTCGGCCGCGGTGTCGCCGAGCGAGAAGCCCAGGTCGGCCTCGCCGGCCGCGACCAGCCGGAGGTTCTCCACGGAGGCGTCGGTGGTGCGGGTGAGCACCCGCACCCCCTGCAGCCGCTGCTCGAGGACCCGCGCCAGGGCCGCGCCGTACGCGTCGAAGACGCCGCCGGGGTTGCCGGTCGCGAGCACCAGCTCGGCCCCGGCCAGGTCGGCCCACTCCTCGGTGCCGCACCCGGGGAGCAGCACCGCGCCGGCCGCCGCCCCGAGCAGGGCACGACGGGACAGCGGGGCAGGCATGGCCTCACCTTGGCGGGCCGTCAGGGGCATGGGCAAGAATGGTGCGGTGAGCGACCTCATCGACACCACGGAGATGTACCTCCGCACGATCTACGAGCTGGAGGAGGAGGGCATCGTCCCGCTGCGCGCCCGGATCGCCGAGCGGCTGCACCAGAGCGGACCCACCGTGAGCCAGACCGTGGCCCGGATGGAGCGCGACGGCCTGCTCACCGTCGAGGGAGACCGCCACCTCGAGCTCACCGAGCAGGGCAAGGCCCTGGCCACCCGGGTGATGCGCAAGCACCGGCTCGCCGAGCGGCTGCTGACCGACGTGATCGGGCTCGACTGGGAGCTGGTGCACGCCGAGGCCTGCCGGTGGGAGCACGTGATGAGCGAGACCGTCGAGCGTCGGCTGCTCGAGCTGCTCGACCACCCCACCGAGTCGCCCTACGGCAACCCGATCCCCGGGCTCGGCGAGCTCGGCCAGACCGAGGAGGTCGAGGAGTTCCGCAGCGGCGTCGAGGCGCTCGCGGGCGTGGTCGGCACCGACTCGCGCCGGGTGCGGGTGCGCCGCATCAGCGAGGAGATGCAGAAGGACGAGGTGCTGATGGGGGCGCTGCGCCGAGCCGGCGCGATGCCGGGCACCACGATCGCCGCCCAGGCCACCCCCGAGGGCGTGCTGCTCGGCAGCTCAGGCGAGACGGCCGAGATCGTCACCGAGGCTGCCGAGCACATCTTCGTCTCGCCCGCGTAGCGCCCGGAGCCACTCGCTGGTGCCGGCCTCGACCTTGTGCGTGGCCAGGTCGTCGCCGCGGGTGGGCCCCCGGTTGACGATCACGACCGGCAGCCCCGCCTTCGCGGCGTACCGCACGAAGCGCAGGCCCGACATCACGGTCAGCGACGAGCCCGCGACCAGCAGCGCGTCGGCGTCGTCGAGGGCGTCGTAGCAGCGCTGCACCCGGTCCTTGGGCACGCTCTCGCCGAAGAAGACGACGTCGGGCTTGAGCCGGCCGCCGCAGCGCTCGCAGGCGGGCACCCGGAAGCCGCGGGTGTCGTCGAGCTCGACGTCGCCGTCGGGCCGGGCCGCCGCCTCGTGGTGGGCGGCGAGCCAGCCGGGGTTGAGCTCGCCCAGGCGGCGCTGCATCGCGGTGCGCGGCGAGCGGCGCCGGCAGTCGAGGCAGACCACCTCGCTGATCCGGCCGTGCAGCGCGACGACGCGGTCGCTGCCCGCGGCCTCGTGGAGGCCGTCGACGTTCTGCGTGATCAGCAGGCGCAGCCGACCGTCGGACTCCAGGCCGGCGAGGGCGCGGTGGCCGTCGTTGGGGTGGGCGGTGCCCATGCGTGACCAGCCGACGTGGGCACGGGCCCAGTAGCGCTGCTGGGCCTCGGGGGTGGCCACGAACTCCTGGTAGGTCATCGGCGTGCGCACCGGCTTGCCCGGCCCGCGGTAGTCGGGGATCCCCGAGTCGGTGGAGACCCCGGCGCCGGTGAGCGCCACCAGCCGCGGGCCGAGCAGGCCCGCGAGGTCCGGGTCGAGCACCAGCGCGGGTGGGCGGGCGGGCTCAGCCACGGGCGTAGCGCAGCTCCGCCCGGGCCCGCGCCTTGGCGGCCTCGACGTCGCGGTCCTTCGGCGGGGCCGAGGTGGTGAGGTCGTCGAGCAGGCGCCGGGTGATCGCCGTGATCTCGGCGACCGCGGCGTCGAAGACCTCCTGGTTGGCCTTCGACGGGCGGGTGCTGCCGCTGACCTTGCGGACGTACTGCAGCGCGGCGGCGTGCACCTCGTCCTTGGTCGCGGGCGGCTCGAAGTTGTGCAGGGTGCGGATGTTGCGGCACATGCCGACGAGACTACGTCGCCGGCGGCGGCTCCGCCTGCGTCCAGACGGCCAGCTCGGAGCCCGCGGGGTCGGTGAAGTGGAAGCGCCGGCCGCCGGGGAAGTCGTACGGCGCGGTGGTGACGGTGCCGCCGGCGGCCACGACCGCGGCCAGCGTGGCGTCGAGGTCCTCGGAGTAGACGATCACCAGGGGCAGCTCGGTGCCCTGGGGCGCCAGCCCGCCCATCTCCTCACCCGGCGCCCCGGGCCGCTGGATGCCGGCGTACGCCGGGCCGTAGGGGGTGAAGCCCCAGCCCAGGGCGGCGGCGTAGAAGCGCTGTGACGCGTCGAGGTCGGGGGCGGGGAGCTCGACGTAGTCGATGGCGTGGTGCCGGGTCATGGCGTCCTCCGGGGCGTCGGGTGCGTGGCGAGAAGCATGCACGCGACCTCGGACAGGGCCGCTTCGCTGCGTCGGCGAGGATGGGGGCTCCACCCCGTCACCAGGAGGATGCGTGCCCTCGACCGACCGCGACTACGACGTGGTGGTGCTCGGCGCCACCGGCTTCACCGGCGAGCTGACGGCGGCGTACCTCGCCGAGCACGCCCCCGACGGGCTGCGGTGGGCGATCGCCGGCCGCAACCCCGACAAGCTCGAGACGGTGCGTGCCCGCCTGGCCGCCGCGCACGGTGTCGACGTGCCCGTCGTCGTCGCCGACAGCGCCGACGACGCGTCGCTGCACGCCCTGGCCGCCTCGACCCGCGTCGTCGTCACGACCGTGGGCCCCTACCTGCTGCACGGCGAGCCGCTGGTCGCCGCGTGCGCCAAGGAGGGCACCGACTACGTCGACCTCACCGGCGAGCCGGAGTTCGTCGACCGGATGTACCTCCAGCACCACGCGCAGGCGGTGGCGACCGGCGCCCGCCTCGTGCACGCCTGCGGCTTCGACTCCATCCCGCACGACCTGGGCGCCTACTTCACGGTGCAGCAGCTGGGCTCCACCGAGCCGATCACGCTGCGGGGCGTCGTGCGCTCCAACGCCACCTTCTCCGGCGGCACCTTCCACTCCTTCCTCGGCGCCGCGTCGCGGGCCAAGCAGATGAGCGCCGCGATGAAGGAGC
>JBQGFI010000525.1:0-2697 GCA_052040065.1 Marmoricola sp. | reverse complement strand
CGCAGGGCGTCGAGCCGGGTCGTCGGGGTCCCCGGCGTCGCGACCGGCCACGCGAGCAGCACCAGCGTCCGGCCGAAGCGGCTCAGCGTGCGCTCGCGCAGCCGCCGGCCGCGGCTGCTCACCGGCAGGTCGGCGTCGGGCCAGCCGCCCACCTGGAGCCGCAGCGGCTCGGCGGCCAGCTGCGCGCGCACCAGCACGGTCAGCGGGGCGTGCAGCTCGGCCGGGGTGTCGTCGAGACCGAGGACCGTGGTGTGGACGGTGCGTGGGTCGCGGGCGACGAAGTCGTGCCCGAGCGCCGCGGCCACGTCGTGCTGCACCGCCTCCGACAGCTCCCACAGCGGGTCGCCGGGAGCCGAGCCGTAGTGGGCGACGATCGCCGAGGTGGGCCTCACGCGACGCTCCCCGGCAGGGCGTACCGGTCGTCCACGCGCACCACCAGGCCGTCGGCCAGCAGGCCGTCGAGCGCCCGGGCGCGCTGCACCGGCTCGTGCCACGCCGCGGCGAGCCGCTCGCCCGACACGCTGCCCGGGTGGTCGCGCAGCACGCCGAGCAGCCGGCCACGGACCTGGCGGTCGGTGCCCGCCCAGGCCTGCGCCCGCCGCGGCGGTCCGTCGTACGCCGGGCGCCCGGCCGCCACCCAGGCGCACTGCGGCTCGAGCGGGCAGGCCTCGCAGCGCGGTGCGCTGGCACGGCAGACCAGCGCGCCCAGCTCCATCACCGCCACCGCCCACGTGGCGGCGACGTCCTCGTCGGGCAGCACCGCGGTCGCCACGTCGCGCTCGGCCCTCGTGACCGAGGGCCCCGGGTGCTCGACGCCCTGCACGGCACGCGCCAGCACCCGGCGCACGTTGGTGTCGAGCACGGGGTGGCGCGCCCCGAAGGCGAAGGAGGCGATCGCGCTGGCGGTGTAGTCGCCGACGCCCGGCAGCGCGAGCAGGTCGTCGTACGCCGCCGGCACCTCGCCCGCGTGGCGCTCCACGACGGCGGTCGCCGCGGCGTGCAGTCGCAGCGCTCGACGCGGGTAGCCGAGCCGGCCCCAGGCGCGCACCGCCTCGCCGGACGGCTCGGCGGCGAGGTCGCCCGGGGTGGGCCAGCGCTCGACCCACTGCTCGAAGACCGGGAGCACGCGGGCGACCGGGGTCTGCTGCAGCATGAACTCGCTCACCATCACCCGCCACGGCGTCGCTCCGGGGCCGCGCCACGGCAGCTCGCGGGCGTGCTCGGCGTACCAGCGGAGGACGGGATCGTGCAGGGGACTCATCGAGGCGATGATCTCCCGGCGTTGCTCCGCGGGCGAGCCCGGGTGCACGACTAGCGTGTCGCCCCATGGGTGCCGCACGCCGAGGAGGGGGACGCCTGCCCCGGCGGGTGTACTGGTTCCGCCGCGCCCTCGTGCTCGCGATCGTCGTCGGCATGGTCGTCGGCATCGCCCGCCTCGTCGGCGGCACCGGCTCCGACGGGGCCGCCACCGAGCAGGCCGGCCGGGTCTCGGCCACGCCGACGGCCGCACCCGCGCCGACGCTGGTCTACGGCCCGACGGCGGCGGCGAAGGTCAAGCGCAAGAGCGCCGACGTCGCGCCCGCCGAGCCGTCGGGGGAGTGCGACCCGCAGGACATCACCGCCCTGCCGACGCTCGAGCGTCCCGAGGCCGGGGGCAACGTGCGCCTCACGATCTCGCTCGCCGGCACCCAGCCCGCCTGCACCTTCCGGGTCGGGCCGCGCTCGCTCGTCGCGAAGATCACCGACGCCGAGGGCCGCGACTTCTGGCGCTCCCAGGAGTGCCCGGCCGCGGTCCCGCGCGACGAGGTGGTCGTGCGCAGCGCCGAGCCGACCGAGGTCGCGATGCGCTGGAACGGCCGCAGCTCCGACCGCGGCTGCGGTGACTTCTCGACCTGGGCGCTCCCGGGCTTCTACGACGTGCTGGTCTCGGTGCAGGGCTCCCAGCCGGCCGAGCTCCGCTTCGAGCTGCTGCCGCCCAGCGTCACCTACGTGACCGAGACGCCGTCGCCCACGGCGAAGCCGAAGCGCGAGCGCACCCCCCGCGGGGACGCCAGCCCGTCGGAGTCGCCGCGTCCCACGCCCAGCGAGAGCGCCTCGCCCCGGGGCTGAGGCCGGCGGGGGCGCCCTCGACAGGGCCCGTCGGGAGCCCGGTGGGTCCCAGGGGTCTCGAGGCTCCGAAGGCGTCCCTCCTCCGTCGGGACGCCGTCGTCTCACCTCGACCTCCCAGCCCGGGTCGGAGGGTTCGCAGGCTCACCCTCCGGGCCGTGATCAGACGTAGCGCTCGAGGATGCTGGACTCGGCGAGCCGGGAGAGTCCCTCGCGGACGCTGCGGGCACGCAGCTCGCCGACGCCGTCGACGGCCTGCAGGTCCTCGACGGTCGCGGAGAGCAGCTTCTGCAGGGTGCCGAAGTGGTCGACGAGGCGGTCGACCACGGTGACCGGCAGCCGGGGGACCTTGGCCAGCAGCCGGTGGCCGCGCGGGGCCACCGCACCGTCGAGGTGCTCGCCCTGGCCGAGTCCGAGCGCGCGGGCGACCTGCCCGATGTCGACCAGGTCGGCGGGGGAGAGCTGCTCGAGGCCCTGGAGCACCTCGTCGACCTCCAGCGAGCGGCGTCCGCCCGCCTGGTAGTCGCGCACCACGAGCGCGCGGTCGGTGTCGACGCCGGTGACCAGCTCCTCGAGCTGGAGCGAGAGCAG
>JBQGFI010000524.1:0-3586 GCA_052040065.1 Marmoricola sp. | reverse complement strand
GCCTGCCGCTCGCGGGCGAGGTCCTCGAGCGCGATCTGGAGGTCGCGGCCCTGGACGGCGGAGGCGGCGGCGATGGCGGCGAGGTAGTCGTGGGTCAGCGCGGTGTCGCCGGCGGCGGCGACGTCGCGCTTGGCGAGGCGGCGCTCGTGCTGGCGCAGGGCGACCGCGTGCTGCTGCAGCGCCTCCTCGAGCCGGGCGGTCTGCCGGTGCAGCTGCCGCGCCAGGAGCAGCACCCCGAGCAGCGTGGCGCCGGACAGCGCGACGGCACCGCCCCCGAGCAGCAGCACCAGCAGGCTCCCGCCGGCGGCCGAGCCCGTCGCGGCGAAGAGCGCGACCACGAGCAGCACGAGGGCGACGAAGCCGAGTGCGCCCAGCGCCACGGTGCGCCGTCGACCGCGGACGACGCGCGCCACGCGCTCCAGGGCGCGCACCAGCGGCGGCACGGGTCGCGGCGGGGGAGCGGCCTCACGCGTACGCCGAGGCACCCGCCGCGCGTGGCTGGGTGTCGGCGAGTCGTCCTGGCGCCGGCGGGCCCGTACCGGCGCGGCGGCCTCTGTCTGGGCGGGGATCGCGGCGGCGACCGCCTGGAGCAGCAGCCGGTCACGCGCCGGGTCCGGCTGCCCGGGCGCGACCTCGAAGGACACGCCACGCGCACGTCCGCGCACGCCCGCGATCGCGAGGCCGTGCCGCTGCAGCAGGTCGAGCAGCAGGTCGTGGTGTGCGACGTCAGCCGCGAGCACCAGCTCCTGGCCCGGCCCGAGCCGCGCCACCACCGCCTCGAGCGCCGCCTCGCAGCCGGGCGCGACGAGCAGGTGCACCGACACGTCCGGGCCGAGCTCGAGCGACGTGGCGACCTCGTCGTACGACGCGAGCACCAGGTCGTCGTGGTCCGGCCCGAAGGCCTGCCCGGCGGCGAGCGAGGACGCACCGACACCGACCACCGGACGCCCGTGAGGACGGCGGTCGTCTAGGGTCATGTTCGCTCCTTCGGGAGTCGGTGCCGGAGTCGACGGGAGGCTGCGCGGAGTGGCGGAGGAACCGGCCGTGGAGGCCTCGACGCGTCACGCCGCGGTCAGTGTAGTGGTGCCGACGTACCAGGGAGCCGGTCACGTGAGGGCGTGCCTGGAGTCGCTCGCGGCCCAGACGCTGGCGCCCTCCGACTTCGAGGTCCTGGTCGTGCTCAACGGTCCGTCCGACGGCACCCGCGACGTGGTGGCGTCGGTGTGCCGGGAGCACCCCGCGCTCGACGTACGGGTGCTGCGGACGGCGCTCCCCGGCGCGGGCCACGCGCGCAACGCCGGTCTCGAGGCCGCGCGCGGCTCCTGGGTGACCTTCGTCGACGACGACGACAGCGTCGCCCCCGACTTCCTGCGCGCCATGCTCGACGCCGCCGCCCCGGGTCTCGTGGTCGCCGCGCCGGTCCACGAGGTGAGCCAGGGCTCGACCCGGGGCCAGGCGGAGGGCTACATCGCGCGGGCGCTCGGACGGGTGGAGGGCCGCACCCTGCCCGTCTCCGAGGTCGCGGCGGTCTGTGCCTACAACGCCGCCAAGCTCGTCGACCTCGAGACCGCCCGCTCGGCCCGCTACGACGCGTCGCTGCGCAGCGGTGAGGACCACGTCTACTGGCTCTCGATCTTCGCGGCCCGTCCCTTCCGGGTGCGCGTGCTGCCGGGCGAGCCGAGCACGGCGTACGTCCGCACGGTGCGCTCCCAGGGTGTCGGCCGGCAGGCGGCGGGCTTCGACTTCGAGGTCACGCAGCGCCTGGAGTGCATCGCGGCGCTGCAGCGCGTCGACCAGGGGGAGCCGGAGGTGCGCCTGGTGGCCGACCGGCTGCGTCGGTGGCAGGCCCAGTGGGTCAACCGCTACCTGCGGCGGCACCCCGACGAGCGGGGCCGCGTGGTCGAGGCCGCCGAGCGCGCGGGCGCCCACGACGTGCCGTGGGAGGTCGTCAACCGGGGCCTCGCCCGGAGCCTCGCCGTCTGCTACTGCTTCCCGCCCGACCTCGACACCAGCGGCATGGTCGCCGCCAAGCGGCTGCGCGAGGGTGGCGAGGCGACCGACGTCATCTCCGTCGACATGGGTCCGGCGCGTCCCCACGACCCGCGCGCGCTGCAGGTGGTGGGTCCGGCGCTGGGGCGTCACCACATCGTGCGCGGCCCGATGTCCTTCTACAGCTGGCCGCCCGCCGCGCACTTCGTGGAGCAGACCCTGGCGCGGTTCGAGCGCTGGGACGCCGACCCCGACAGCCCGCGCTACGAGCGGCTCTACAGCCGCGCCATGGCCGTGAGCGCCCACGTCGCCGCGGCCATGGTCAAGGTGCGCCGCCCCGAGCTGGAGTGGACGGCCGAGTTCTCCGACCCGCTGCGCTACGACACCCTGGGGCAGGAGCGCGCGGCCGAGATCCACGACGACGCGACCGGACGCCAGGTGCTGGCGGCCCTCGCCGACGCGGGCTACGCGGTGCCGCGCAGCCGG
Source organism: Marmoricola sp. (assembly GCA_052040065.1). Classification (GTDB taxonomy): domain Bacteria; phylum Actinomycetota; class Actinomycetes; order Propionibacteriales; family Nocardioidaceae; genus Marmoricola. Next base: position 1,111 of record JBQGFI010000524.1, on the reverse strand, counting down.
TACCTCTTCGACGTCGCCGAGCGGCTGGCCTACGCGCTCGCCGACAAGGTCGTCTTCACCAACGAGCACCAGCGCGACTTCATGCTGGGCTACTGCGAGGGCGACCCTGCGCTGGTGGAGCGGGCCCGCGTGCACAGCGAGGTGTGGCCCCACCCGGTGCCGGCCGACGAGCTCTACGAGGTCGGCCGTCCCGAGGTCGCGCTGGAGCCCGACCGGGTGCACCTGGCCTACTTCGGCGTCTTCTACGGCACCCGAGACCTCACCGTCCTGCTCGACGCGCTGGAGCGACTCGACGCCCGTGAGCAGGCCCGCTTCGCGCTGCACGTCTTCACCCCCAAGCCGCACGAGCTCGGCGTCCAGGCGGCCCGGCGTGGCCTGGCCGACGTGGTGCGCGCCCGGCCGTACGTCGGCTACTTCGACTACCTCGCCCTGACCCGGCGCTTCGACGTGCTGCTGGTCAACGACGCGGCGACCGGCGACCACCACCCGCTGAACCCCTACGTGCCGAGCAAGATGGCCGACTACACCGGCAGCGGCACCCCGATCTGGGTCGTCTACGAGCCCGGCAGCGTGCTGAGTCGGCTTCCCGCGGCCCACAGGTCGGCGCTGGGCGACACCGACGCCGCGGAGGCGGTGTTGCGGGAGTTGCTCACTGAGTCGCGAGTGACTTTCCCAATTCCGGACATCTCGGGTCTCGTATCTCGGTAGTCTCCACGCGTCGCGGGATCTCGCGGCATCACGCTCGGGCTCGTGGAGGGCACATGTCACGCATCACCAGACTCGTCGCGGCGGCAGCGGGGCTCGCCCTGGTGCTGACGACCGGCACGATCGCGCTGGATGACACCCCGGCCCAGGCCGCGGGCGTCTCGGCGAAGCTCTCGGTGGCCCGGCCGCTGCCCAACGAGCGCGTCGCCGTGCGCGGCGCGGTGGCTCCCGCCAAGCGCAAGGTCGTGCTGCAGCAGTCGTCGAAGGGCCGCTGGAAGAGCGTGAAGTCGACCCGGACCGGGCGCGGCGGCGCGTACGCCTTCAGCGTGAAGGCGACGACGAGCTCGCGCACCTTCCGGGTGGTGGCCCCGGCCACGAAGATCGGCAAGAAGCGCTACAGCACCCG
>JBQGFI010000523.1:0-10592 GCA_052040065.1 Marmoricola sp. | reverse complement strand
GCCGCTCACGGCCTCCGAGCTCTCGAAGTCCTACGGGTCCCTCGAGGTCTTCACCGACGTCGACCTGGCGATCGACAAGGGCTCGCGGGTGGTCATCCTCGGCCTCAACGGCGCCGGCAAGACCACGATGCTGCGGATCCTGGCGGGCGTCGACTCCCCGGACACCGGCCAGGTGGTGCCGGGCCACGGGCTCAAGCTCGGCTACTACGCCCAGGAGCACGAGACCCTCGACACCTCGAGGACGGTGCTGCAGAACCTGCACGGCTCGGCCCCGCAGCTCACCGACACCGAGGCCCGCTCGGTGCTCGGCTCCTTCCTCTTCTCCGGCGACGACGCCACCAAGCCCGCCGGCGTGCTCTCCGGCGGCGAGAAGACCAGGCTCGCGCTCGCCGCCCTGGTCGTCTCCAGCGCCAACGTGCTGCTGCTCGACGAGCCCACCAACAACCTCGACCCCGCCTCCCGCGAGGAGGTGCTCGCGGCCATCCGGGCGTACGCCGGGGCCATCGTGCTGGTCACCCACGACGAGGGCGCGGTGCACGCCCTCGAGCCCGACCGGGTGCTGCTGCTCCCCGACGGCGACGAGGACCTCTGGTCGGCCGACTACGCCGACCTCGTCGCGCTCGCTTGACCTCGAGTGCACTCGAGCTCCTAGCGTCGGCTCCGGCGCAGCGGGAACAGGACTGTCGTACCGCGGTGTTGTGATGCAGCCAGCAGGAAGCGGAGGACGACACATGTCGATGGGCAGCGGGATGCAGCCGTGGTCGGCGCTGCGCGCCGCCCAGCGCCGGGCCGACGGCGAGGACGACGGGATCACGCGCGGCACGCTGCAGCGCGTGCTCGGCTTCGCGCGCCCCCAGCGGGGCACGATCGGGGCGTTCCTCGTCGTCGTGGTGCTCGACGCGGCGCTGGTCGTGGCCAACCCGCTGCTGGTCAAGTACCTGCTCGACGACGGCGTCGTCGCGGGCGACGTCTCGGTGGTGGTCTGGCTGGCCGTGGCGATGGCCGGGGTCGCGCTGGTCGACGCCGTGCTCGGCGTCGGCTCCGGCTACCTCTCCTCACGCATCGGCGAGCGGCTGATCTTCGACCTCCGCACCCGGGTCTTCGGCCACGTGCAGCGGCTCTCGCTCGCCTTCTTCACCCGCACCCAGACGGGGGCGCTGGTCTCGCGGCTCAACAACGACGTGATGGGGGCCCAGCGCGCCTTCACCTCGGCGCTCTCCGGCACGGTCTCCAACGCCATCAGCGTCGTGGTGGTCGGCATCACGATGTTCGTGCTCAGCTGGCAGGTCACCCTCGCCTGCCTGGCGCTCTTCCCGCTGCTGCTGATCGCCTCGCGCTGGGTCGGCCGCCAGATCAGCGGGCTCACCCGGCGTCAGATGGACGCCAACGCCGACCTCGGCAACATGATGACCGAGCGCTTCACCGTCGGGGGCGCGCTCCTGCTCAAGCTCTTCGGCCGCCGCCACGACGAGGACGCGGCGTACGCCGAGCGCGCCGGGGTGGTGCGCGACCTCGGGGTGCGCATCAGCCTGGTCACCCGCATCTTCATGGCCGTGATGATGCTGATCCCCGCGCTGGCCACCGCGCTGGTCTACGGCGTCGGCGGTGCGCTGGCGGTGCAGGGGGCCATGACCATCGGCACGCTGACGGCCCTGGCCACGCTGCTGCTGCGGCTCCTCGGCCCGCTGCAGGGGCTCTCCAACGTGCGCGTCGACGTGATGACCGCGCTGGTCAGCTTCGAGCGGGTCTTCGAGGTGCTCGACCTGCGCTCCACCGTGGCCGAGCGCCCCGGAGCCGACGAGCTGCCGCGCGGCGCCGCGCGGGTGGAGTTCGACCAGGTCGACTTCGGCTACCCGCGTGCGGCCGACGTGTCGCTGGCCAGCCTCGAGCGGGTCTCCGGGGTCGAGAGCGACTCCGGCCAGGTGCTGCACGAGGTCTCCTTCGTGGCCGAGCCTGGCCAGATGGTGGCCCTGGTCGGTCCCTCCGGCGCCGGCAAGAGCACCATCACCCACCTGGTCGCCCGGCTCTACGACGTCGACTCCGGCGCGGTGCTGGTCGGGGGCCGCGACGTGCGCGAGCTCACGCTGGAGTCGCTGGAGCAGGCGGTGGGCTACGTCACCCAGGACGCCCACATGTTCCACGACACGATCGGGGCCAACCTCCGCTACGCGGACCCGACGGCCGACGAGGAGCGCATCTGGAAGGCGCTCGAGGCGGCGCAGGTCGCCGGCCTGGTGCGCTCCCTGCCCGACGGTCTCGAGACGGTCGTCGGCGACCGGGGCTACCGCCTCTCCGGCGGCGAGCGGCAGCGGCTCGCGATCGCGCGCCTGCTGCTGAAGAGCCCGGGCATCGTGGTCCTCGACGAGGCGACCGCCCACCTCGACTCCGAGTCGGAGTACTACGTCCAGCGCGCGCTCGACGAGGCCCTCAGCGGCCGCACCTCGCTGGTGATCGCCCACCGGCTCTCCACGGTGCGCGAGGCCGACCTGATCCTCGTGGTCGACGACGGCCGCATCGTCCAGCGCGGCACCCACAGCGAGCTGCTGGCTCGGGGCGGTCTCTACGCCCACCTCTACCGCACCCAGTTCGCCGCCGACGCCTCCGAGCCGGGTCAGGAGCCCGAGCCCGTGCGGTGACGCCCCGGCGTCCCGCTCAGCGCACCGGACGGTCGGGCGGGGTGTCCTGGGCCGTGTCGTGGGCTGTCTCCTGGGCCGCCTCCTGGGGCCGGTCGGCGCGCTCGCCGTAGCGCCACGCGACCAGCTCGGCCGCCTCCCGGGCCCGCTGCTCCTTGCGCCCGGCCCGCCGGGTCGCGACCTGCTCGCGCCGCCGCCGTGCGGCCTCGCGTCCGGCGCCGCCGCGGCCCTCGTCGAAGGCCAGGTAGAGGAAGCCGAAGATCGCGAGCGCGCCGAAGAACCACCACTGCAGGCCGTAGAAGAAGTGCGGCCCCTCGCTGGTGTCGTCGGGCAGCGGTCGCGGCTGCAGCGGTGTCGCGGGCGCGGGGTCCTGGGTCGCCAGGTCGACGAAGCCCTGGTAGAGGGGGTAGTCGGTCAGCTCGGCGACCGCGCGCGAGGAGACCGCGCGGGTGCCGCCGTCGGCGATCGTGGTCGCCGCGCCCGTGGCGTCGGCGCGCACGTAGCCGGTGATCGACACCCGCCCCTGCGTCGCCGCCGGAGGGTCCGGGGTCTCCGAGCCGGAGTTGGGGGTCGCCAGCCAGCCGCGGTTGACCAGCACGGCCACGCCGTCGTCGGTCACCAGGGGCGTGACGATGTCGACCCCGGGCCCGCCGTCGCGGGTCTGGTACTTCAGCACCACCGTCTGGGCGTCGTCCCACGTGCCCGAGACCTCGACCGGCAGCCACTGCTGGTCGTGCGTCGGCTGCCGCTCCGTCGAGAGCGCGTCGGCCACGGGGACCGGGTCGGCGGCGAGGTTGGTCGCCAGCACGCGGTTGTCGGCGCGCCGGTCGTCGAGCCGGTGGAACTGCCACTGCCCGAGGAGCAGCGCCAGCCACGCGAGCAGCACGACGACCACGGCGAAGCCGAGCCACCGGCGCGAGAGCAGGAAGCGCACACCACGAGGGTAGGCGGCGACGCCACCCGGACGGACGGTGGCGCCGCTGGGCGGCGTACCTATGCTGGGACGTGTGACCCCTGAGCCGACACCCCGCGACCCCAAGCGTCCCGATCGCACGGGTCTGGTCGACGGCTTCGGCCGGGTCGCCACCGACCTGCGCGTCTCGCTCACCGACCGGTGCAACCTGCGGTGCAACTACTGCATGCCCGCCGAGGGCCTCGACTGGCTGCCCACCGACCAGACGCTGACCGACGACGAGGTGGTGCGCCTGGTGCGCATCGGCGTCGAGCTGCTCGGCATCCGCGAGGTGCGCTTCACCGGTGGGGAGCCGCTGCTGCGCCGCGGCCTGCCCGACATCGTGCGGCGCACGACGCGGCTGAGCCCGCGTCCCGAGGTCTCGCTGACCACCAACGCCCTCGGCCTCTCGCGCACCGCCACGGTCCTCGCCGAGGCCGGGCTCGACCGCATCAACGCCAGCCTCGACACCGTCCGGGCCGACACCTTCGCCCAGATCACGCGGCGCGACCGCCTGCACGACGTCGTCGCGGGCCTCGAGGCGGCTGACGCCGCCGGCATCGGTCCGATCAAGGTCAACGCCGTCCTCCTGCGCGGCGTCAACGAGGACCAGGCCCCCGAGCTGCTGCAGTGGTGCCTCGACCGGGGCTACCAGCTGCGCATCATCGAGCAGATGCCGCTGGACGCGCAGCACGACTGGTCCCGCGAGGCCATGGTGACCGCCGCGGAGATCTTCGAGATCCTCGGCCGCCACTTCGAGCTCACTCCCGACCCGGAGCACCGCGGCAGCGCCCCGGCCGAGACCTTCCTGGTCGACGGCGGTCCCGCGACCGTGGGCGTCATCGCGTCGGTCACCCGCCCCTTCTGCGGTGACTGCGACCGGGTCCGCCTCACCGCCGACGGCCAGGTGCGCAACTGCCTCTTCGCGCGGCAGGAGTCCGACCTCCGCGGCGCCCTGCGGGCCGGTGCGAGCGACGAGGAGATCGCCGACCGCTGGCGGCTGGCCATGGCCTCCAAGCGCCCCGGCCACGGCATCGACGACGTCACCTTCCTGCAGCCCAGCCGCCCGATGTCCGCGATCGGCGGCTGACCCGGCCCACCCACGCCGCCCCGCGGCGTACGTCACATCCTGGACACCGGCGCGTCGAAACTGGCACTGGAGCGTCGATATTTCGTCGTGCCAGTGCCGAAGTCACCGGCCGGCCGGTGAAACTGCCACCGTCAGGGCGTGTGCGGCGCGACCTCGCGGAGGAAGCCCCGGGCGCCGCGGAAGTCGCCCAGTGAGTCGCGGTGCTCCTCGCAGGCGAGCCACACCTTGCGGCGCTCGGGGGTGTGGATCTTGGGGTTGTTCCAGCGCAGCTGGTGGCGGGCCGGCTGCTGGCACCCCTTGGCCGAGCAGGTCTCGGGCTCTGCGCCGGTCTCGCTCATCCGAGCTCCCGGTGCTGGCCGTCGGAGCCCCGCAAGTCGGTGCCCTCGATGCGGGGCGCCGCCGAGTTGGCCACGACCACGGCGACGTAGGGGAGCACGACGGCGCCGGCGATGAGCACCCAGCGCAGCCACCCCGGGCCGACGGCGACGGCGCCGACGAAGCAGAGGGAGCGCACCACCATGGAGATCACGTAGCGACGGCGGCGCTTGTCGAGGTCGTCGCGGTGGCTCGTCGGGGCGGTGGTGATGCGGACCGGGTCGACGCGACGCGTGGTCCTGCGCGTGGAGGGCACCCCACCCACGCTACGTCGTGGACGCTGAGGTCCGTCCGGTCGTCCCACCCTCTGGGGGTACCCGTTCGGCGTGCCAGACTGCACGGGACCCGAGTCCCAGGCACAGGAGCCGCCCGATGAGCAACCGCACCTACCGCGTGACCGAGATCGTGGGCACCTCGCCCGACGGCATCGACCAGGCGATCCGCAACGGCCTCGAGCGCGCCGCCACCACGCTGCGCCACGTCGACTGGTTCGAGATGACGCAGGTCCGCGGCCAGGTCAAGGACGGCACGGTCGAGCACTTCCAGGTCGGCCTCAAGATCGGCTTCCGGCTCGAGGACGACTGAGCCGAGCCCCGCGATGTCGGTCATCACCCCTGACGACAGCAGCGGCCCCACCGCGCTCGTGGAGCTGCGGGTCCTCGAGGGGCCCAACCTCTACTTCTCCCGGGCCGCGGTCAAGCTCACGCTCGACGTCTCCGACCTGGCCGGGGCCGACGAGGCGCGGGTGCGTGCCGTGGGCGCGGCGCTGGGGCTGAGGTCGCTGCGTCCGGGTCCGCCCGGCACCGGCTTCCGCCAGCGGGCGCTGGTGCGGCTCGTGACCCAGCTGGTGCGCCGCACGGCGTCCGCCGCCGGCACCACCCGCCTGGGCGTCCGCACCCGGCTCACCTCCGAGGCCGACCGCCTGGTCGTGGTCTACCCGTGGCGCGACCGCTGGCGGGCCACGGCGCTCGGCGAGGGCGTCGTGGCGGTGCTCGACGGCCTCCGGACCGCCGACGCGGCCGAGGACGACGTCGAGGTGGTCGAGCGCCTGGTCTCCGACGCCGGCGAGCAGGTCCGCGCGGTCGGGCGGGGCCCAGGGCCGACCACGATCCGACCCCGGGTGCCCGTGGTCGCGGTGACCGGCACCAACGGCAAGACCACGACGTCGCGGATGATCGCCCACCTCGCCCGCACGGCGGGCCACCACGTCGGCTGGTCCAACACCGACGGCATCTACGTCGACGGCGTGCAGGTCGAGTCGGGCGACTACTCCGGCCCGTCGGGCGCCGGCCTGGTGCTCGCCCACAAGGCGGTCGACTTCGCCGTCACCGAGACCGCGCGAGGCGGCATCCTGCTCAAGGGCATCGGCGTCGTCGCCAACGACGTGTCGGTCGTGACCAACGTCAGCGCCGACCACCTGGGCCTGCAGGGAATCGACACCGTCGACCAGCTCGCCGAGGTCAAGGGCGTGGTCCCGCGGATCACCAAGAAGACGGGGTGGGCGGTGCTCAACGCCGACGACCCGCGCGTCTTCGCGATGCGCCTGACCACCAAGGCGCGGCCGTGGGTCTTCTCCCGCGAGCCCGACTCCCCGGCGCTGCGCGAGGTGCTGGGGGCGGGCGGCCGTGCCACCACGGTGATCGACGGCTGGATCACCGTGCTCGACGCGCACGGCACCGACCCGCTCGTCGAGGTGGTCGACGTGCCGATGACGCTCGCGGGGCTCTCGCGCTTCAACGTCGAGAACGCCCTCGCCGCGGCGTCGGCGGCCCTCGCCGCCCGGATCGACCGCGAGTACGTCGTCGCGGGGCTGCGCAGCTTCCGGCCCGACGCCGCCCACAACCCGGGCCGGATGAACTGCTTCACCCTCCACGACGCCACCGTCGTGGTCGACCTCGCGCACAACGAGGCCGGCCTGGAGGCGATGGTCGAGGTGATGCGCGGGCTGCGCCGTGCCGGTGGTCGGCTGCTCCTCGGGCTGGGCGCCGTCGGCGACCGCCAGGACGACCTGCTCGAGATGCTCGGCGAGATCGCCGGCCGCGACGCCGACGTGGTGGCGATCGGCCACAAGGAGAAGTACCTGCGCGGCCGCACCGTCGAGGAGATCGACGCCCTGCTGCGCACCGGTGCGGAGCGGGTCGGCGCGACCGACCTCGCGTCGTACGACACCGAGCTGGCCTCGCTGCAGGCGCTGGTCGCCCAGGCCGGTCCCGGTGACGTCGTCGGGCTGATGTGCCACGCCGAGCGGCAGCCGGTCTACGACTGGCTCGACTCCGTCGGCGCCACCGCCGACGGACCCGAGGAGCTGGCCGCCAAGGTGCGCGCCGCCCGTGACGAAGGAGAAGTGTGAGCGACCCCCGGCTTTCCGTCCTGATCGATGCCGACAACGTCTCGCCCAAGCACGCGACCGAGCTCTTCGCCGAGCTGGCCGGCTACGGCAACCTGACCGTCCGCCGGGCCTACGGCGACTGGACCACCGACCAGCTGGGCGGCTGGAAGAAGCGGCTGCACGAGCACGCCATCAGCCCGATGCAGCAGTTCGCCTACACGCAGGGCAAGAACTCCAGCGACTCCGCGCTGATCATCGACGCGATGGACCTGCTGTACGCCGGCAACCTCGACGGCTTCGTGATCGTCTCCAGCGACAGCGACTTCACCCGCCTGGCCACCCGGCTGCGCGAGTCGGGGATGACGGTCTACGGGCTGGGCGCCAAGAAGACGCCCAGGGCCTTCCGGGACGCCTGCGACCAGTTCGTCTACCTGGAGAACCTCGGCGACACCGAGCCCGAGGCGCCCGAGCCGGCGTCCGCGGACGACAGCGAGCCCGCGGAGGGGTCGGGCCGGCGTCCCGAGGCCGCGCTGCAGAGCATGCTCGCGCGGGCGCTCAACCGGGTCGACGCCGACGACGACGACTGGGCGACGCTCTCGTCGGTGGGTGACGTGCTGCGACGCACCGACCCCTCCTTCGACCCGCGCACCTTCGGCTTCGGCAAGCTCAGCGACCTGGTCAAGGCGCAGCGCTTCGTCGAGACGCGCACAGTGACGGGGGAGAAGGGCCGCGGGGAGCTCTGGGTGCGGCTCAAGGGCCGCCGGGGTCGCAACGGCGGCTGACCGCCCGGTCGCGCGACCGTTGACACGCGGCGTCGGCGCTGCGAGCCTGCACACGTTTGCAGCCACTCGCGCAAGGAGGCGTCCGTGACGTCAGCCGCCCCGACCAGCTCCCCCTTCGACGGCCCCGTGCTGACCGAGCAGCTCCCGGGGTCGGACCGGCCGGTCGACTACCTGCTCGCCGAGACCCGCGACGGGCTCTACGTGCCCTACGCGCTGCGCACCCCGGCGGGGGAGGGGCCCCACCCCTTCGTCCTCGTCGCCTACGGCAACGGCGGCGGTGGCCTGGACTGGCTGCGCGACCGCTCGCGCCGCTTCCGCCACGTGACCGACGTCCTGCTCGAGGCGGGGTACGCCTGCGGCTGGGCGCGCTACCGGACCGAGGTCGAGCTGGGCTACGAGCACGGTGGTCCGCTGCGGGTCGAGGGCCGCCAGGGCATGGAGCTGATGAACCGCGCGCCGCTGGAGTACGAGGACGAGGTGGCGATCCTGCGCCACGTCGGCGCCCTCCCGTCGGTGGACGCCCAGCGGCTCTTCCACCTCGGGGTGAGCCACGCGGGGGAGATGCTGCTCAAGCTGCTCTCGCAGTACGACGGGCTGCTGCGCGCCGGCGTGGCCGCGGAGCCGGCGAGCCACGAGCTGCTCACGCTGAGCCTCGACGGGGAGCCGACGGTGCAGTCGGTCGACGGGCTGCGCGACATCGAGAGCCTGGAGATGCGCAGCGTGGAGCACGCGCGCTCGCGCGTCACCGACCCCGAGGAGGTCTCGCGCCGGCTCGACGGCGTCGACGTGCCCGTGCTCGTGCTCGGGCGCGACCAGGACGAGCTGCAGGGGATCTTCCGGCTCACCTACGAGCTGCTCGCCGAGAAGCGCGACGACGTGGAGTGGCGCTCGTGGAGCCACCCGGTGCACGGCTACATCTACCCCGAGAGCGACGCCGACGGCGTCCCCGAGGTCGACGAGGTGCAGCGCGAGGCCCTGGCGGTCATCGTGGACTTCCTCGACCGCCACCGCTGACCGGCGGTCCCGGCGCGGCTACGACGACGGCGTGTAGTCGGGGTCGGCGGCCGGGTGCGACTCGACGTCGCCGTCGCCGTACGCCGCTCCCGCCTGGGCGTGGTCGGACCAGCTCTCCAGCTCGGCCATCACCTGCGGGTGCTGGTCGACGCAGACCACGAGCAGGTCGCCCTTGTTGGCGCGGCTCATCGCGTGGCGGACGGCCTCGATCTCGTCGAGCACCACCTCGAGCTGCTTGCACCGCACCGAGCCGTCCTCCATCGCGCGGCGCACGCCCTCGGCGACGAGGGTCGAGGTCTCGCCGCGCTGGCGGCCGCGGAGCGCCTCGTCCTCGCGCACCACGACGACGTCGAAGTGGTGGGCCGCGACCTCGCCGAGCTCGCGCAGGTCCTCGTCGCGCCGGTCGCCGGCGGTCGCGACGACGCCGATGCGGGAGGGCTTGCCGAGCTCGTGGCCCTGGTCGAGGGACTCGCCGACCCGGTCGACGAAGTCGCCCAGCATCCGCATGCCGGGGGCGTTGTGGCAGTAGTCGACGATGACGTTGACGCCGGCCACCTCGACCTCGTTGAGGCGGCCGGGGGAGAGGTAGTAGCTGGTGGAGAAGGTGCGGAGGCCCTGGCGGATGTCGTGCAGCGGTGCTCCCGCCGCGAAGGCGGCGGCCGCGGCGGCCAGGGAGTTCTGCACGTTCATCCGCGCCCGGCCCGAGAAGGTCGCGGGGAGCAGGTGGGTGAAGGCCAGCTGCATGTCGCGCGAGCCGTGCCGCACCACGATCATCTCGCCGCGGTCGGTGGGCTGGAGCACCAGCGCCTTGCCACCGCGGCGGCAGTGCGCGTCGATCATCTCGCGGGCCTCGGAGCCCGGCTCGGCCATGGAGAACCACACCACCTGGCCCGAGCAGCGCCGGCGCATCTCCCGCACGAGCGGGTCGTCGGCGTTGAGCACGGCGTGCCCGTCGCGGGGCACCGCCTCCACCACGACCGCCTTGACGTCGGCGAGCTGCTCGACGGTCTCGATGCCGCGCAGCCCGAGGTGGTCGGGCTGCACGTTGAGCACGACGGCCACGTCGTTGCGCTCGTAGCCCAGCCCCTCGCGCAGGATGCCGCCGCGGGCGACCTCGAAGACCGCGAAGTCGACGCGGGGGTTCTGCAGGACCATCCGCGCGCTGCGCGGGCCGGAGGCGTCGGAGCGGATGAGCAGCCGCTCGTCGATGACCACGCCGTCGGTGGAGGTCATGCCGACCTTGCGGCCCATGCCCTTGAAGATGTGGCTGATCATCCGGCTGGTGGTCGTCTTGCCGTTGGTGCCGGTGACGGCCACGATCGGGATCCGGCTGGTGGCGCCCGGCGGGAAGAGCATGTCGACCACCGGCTTGGCGATGAACTGCGGCTCGCCGATGGTCGGGTGGGTGTGCATCCGG
>JBQGFI010000522.1:0-18104 GCA_052040065.1 Marmoricola sp. | reverse complement strand
GACTCGGTGCACACCTCCTCCGCCGCGGGGGAGCGCGACCAGCTCACCGTCAACGTCTACGTCGACGGCGAGGCGCGCTCGCTCTCGGGCGAGGGCAACGGCCCGATCGCGGCCTTCGTCGACGCCCTCAACGGCCTCGAGCAGGGCTACGACGTGCGCGTGCTCGACTACGCCGAGCACGCCCTGTCCTCGGGCGGCGACGCCATCGCCGCGGCGTACGTCGAGTGCGCGGTGGGCGACCAGGTGCTGTGGGGCGTCGGGCTGGACGCCAACATCGTCACGGCCTCGCTGAAGGCCGTGATCTCGGCGGTCAACCGGCGCTAGCGAGCATCGTGCCGCGCCCGGCCAGCGGCAGGCGCACGGTGAAGGTGCTGCCCTCGTGGGGCGCGGAGCGCACCACGATGTCGCCACCGTGCTCGGTGACGATCCGGTGGATGATCGACAGCCCGAGCCCGGTGCCCGGGATGGCGCGCTCCTGGGCGTTGCTGGAGCGGAAGAACTTGGTGAAGAGGTCGGCCTGCTCGTCCTCGGGGATGCCGATCCCCGTGTCGCTGACCTCGATCACCGCGGTCGTGCCGCAGCGGTAGAGCCGGCAGCCGATCCGGCCCTGGTCGGGGGTGAACTTCACCGCGTTGCTCAGCAGGTTGACCAGGACCCGGTCGAGGTGGCTGGGGTCGCCGGTGACGGTCAGCGGCTGGTCCGGCAGGTCGAAGGAGACCTCGAGCGTGCGGCCGACCACCAGCGGTGCGATCGCCTGCTGCGCCTGCTCGGCGACCTCGCCGAGGTCGACCGGCTCCTCGACCCAGGTGGTGCGGTCCTGGGAGTCCAGGCCGGCGAGGACGAGCAGGTCGTTGGCCACGGCGATCAGGCGCTCGCCGTTGCGGGCGATGACGTCGAGCAGGGCGCCCTGCTCCTCGGTCATCTCGCCCGCGGAGCCGTCGCGCAGCATCTCGGTGTAGCCGACGATGCTGGTCGTCGGGGTCCGCAGCTCGTGGCTGACGGTGGAGACGAACTCGTTCTTGGCGTCGTCGACGCGGCGCAGCCGCTCGACGGCGTCGCGCTCGGTGTCGAGGGCACGCACCAGCGCCTCGTGGATCGAGCGCATGGCGGTGACGTCGCGGGCCAGCACGAGGTAGCCGACCTGCTCGCCGGTCCCGTCGGTGACGGCGCTGACCGTCGTCGAGATCGTCATCGTGCGGCCGTCGTCGGGGCGTCGCCAGGTCCAGTCGCGGGTGATGGGCGGGCCGGGCATGGCGTCGCGGCGCGCGGCCCGGGCGGCCTGGCCAAGGTCCCGCCGGAGGGTCTCTGCGAGCCTCGTCGACAGCAGCGCGTCGAGGTGGTGGCCGACCACGTCGGCCGCGCGGACACCGAGGAGGTCCTCCCCGGCACGGTTGACCAGGGTGAGCACGAGGTCGTTGTCGATGGAGAGCATGGGCGCGGCCATCGGCGCCTCGAAGAGGTGCTCGACGAGCTGGCGCGAGGTGAGCTCGCTGGTGACGTCGGTGGCGGTGCACACGACGTGGGTCATCTCGCCGTCGGCGTCGCGCACGACGTTGTTGTTCCAGACCACCCGCAGCCGGTGACCGTCGCGGTGCATCAGGTCGGCCTCGCGCAGCTCCGGCACGGCGGACCCGTCGCGCGCCCCGAAGAAGGCGCGCACCAGCTCGCGCCGCTCGTCCGGGACGATCGGCAGCTCCCAGAAGGGTCGGCCGACGCAGCTCTCGGCGGTGAAGCCGGTGAGCCGCTCCAGGGCGTCGTTGACCTGCTGGACGACGCCGCGGCGGTCGGAGACGGCGATGATCGCCGCGGTGGTCGCCAGCGTGGTGCTGCTGACCTGGCGCTCGAGGTCGATGCGGCGCACGAGCTCCAGGCGCTGCGCCGAGGCGAGCGAGGTGGGCAGGGTGAGCAGGGCCAGGCAGATCAGGTACATCTGCACGTTGGCGCCCGCGAGCAGGTGGGTGGAGCCGGCGCGGTCGCTGAAGAGCGCGATCGGGCCCAGCCCGTGGCTGGTGGTCCACGTGGCGATCCCGGCGACCAGGAAGACCTCGAGGGCGGCCACGAAGGGGTGGAAGCGCAGCGCCGCCCACACGAGCAGCGGCAGGGGGACGAAGAGCGGCGCGAGCGAGCTGTCGGTGCTCAGGGTCACGCCGAGCGCGACGCAGAGCAGGCCCGCCTGGACGGTCAGCTCGGCCCGTCGCCGCAGCTCCAGCGACCGGCCCGCCGGGATGAGCAGCAGCGGGAGGATCACCAAGGTGGCGGCCAGGTGCGAGGGGGTGACCGTGCGCGCGGTCTCCCAGACCGGCAGGCCGAGCACCCCCATCGTCAGGGCCGCGCCGGCGCCGAAGGTGAGCGCGCCCGCGCTCGCGGCCAGGAAGAGCCGCAGGTAGTCGGCGGTGTCGCGGAGCGGGACCGTGGCGTCGGGCCCGAGCCGGTGCAGGCGGTGCAGCACGACCCCGACCGCCAGCGCCTCGGCCGCGTTGGCGAGACCGAGTCCGACGCCGACGTCGAGCGGACGACCCCCGAGGCCGTTGGCGGCGAACGTGACGACCGCGATCGTCGGCACCAGCGTCGGCCACCACCGGCGCGGCGAGAGGAGCAGCGCACCGCAGCCGAAGCCCGCGGCCGGCCACCAGGTCGCGACGGCGCTCGGGTCGGGTCGCATCACCATCGCGGTCACGCCGAGCACCAAGGTCACGGCGAGCAGCACGACGGCGCGCACGGCGACGATCCGAGAAGCGGCACTCACGCGGGCCATTCTCGTCTCGTAAGCGCCCGATCGCACAAATTCGGACATTTTGTCATGGTGAACTAGACCACGCGGGGAGGGCGCGGCTCCCGCGCCAGCGGGATCGAGATGGTCACCGCCGTCCCCTCGCCGTGGACCGAGCGCACCGCGACCCGGCCCTCGTGGCTCTCCACGATCGACTTCACGATCGCCAGGCCGAGCCCCGAGCCCTGGATGGCCCGCTCCTGCGCCTCGCCGGAGCGGTAGAAGCGGTCGAAGACGTGGTCGAGGTCACCGGCGGCGATGCCCTGCCCGGTGTCGCGGACGACGACGGTCGCGGTGCGCAGCCCGGGGTCGGTGCTCAGCGTCGCCTCGATGCGGCCGCCGTCGGGGGTGAACTTGACCGCGTTGGTCAGCAGGTTGGTGACCGCCCGCTCGAGGTGGCTCGGGTCGCCGACGACCACCACCGGCTGCCGGGGCAGCTCGACCTCCCACGCCAGGTGGCGCCCCCCGGTCGGGGGCCGCACCGTGCGCACGCTCTCGGTGACGACGTCGCGCAGGTCGAGCTCGTCGCCTCGCGGGGAGCGGCCACCCCGGTCGAAGACCGCCAGCGTGAGCAGGTCGTCGGCCAGGTCGAGCAGGCGCTCGCCGTTGCGCGTGATCACCTCGACCATCTGCTGCTGGTGGGTGCCCAGGTCGCCCACGACGCCGTCCGCCAGCATCTCCGCACTCCCGATGATGCTGCTCATCGGCGTGCGCAGCTCGTGGCTGACCGTGGAGATGAAGTCGTCCTTGGCGCGGTCGAGGTCCTGCAGTCGCGTGACCACCTCGCGCTCGCGCCGCAGCGCGTTGACCAGGATCTCCTGGTTGCGGCGGGTCTCGGTCACGTCGCGCACCACGAACAGGTAGGCGTGCACGGCGCCCTGGTCGCTGCGGACCGCGCTGCAGGTCATCGAGACCCGCACGGGGTCGCGCCCGTCGGGGAGCATCAGCCAGTCCGTCGTGCTGGGCGAGGACTCGGGCCCGACGTGGCGGACCAGGTCGGCGAAGTCCGGGTGCGCTGCCGGCTGCTCAGCAGCGGGCCCCGGGTCGGGGCCGTCCGCGGGCGGCACCCGCACCAGGCTGGTCAGGTGCAGTCCGCGGGCGCGCTCGGGAGCCAGCCCCAGCAGCCGCTCGGCGCCGGCGCTGAACATCGTGATGGCCCCCCGGAGGTCGGTGCCGACGAAGGCCAGCGAGGTGACCGAGCGCAGCAGGTGCTCGACCATGCCGGCGCTCTCGCGGGCCTCGGTGACGTCGGTGGCGCTGAAGACCAGGGTGGTGACCGGGGCGCCGGTCTCGGAGGACGCCTCGACGAAGGCCGCGTGCGCGTACTCCAGGGTGCGGCTCTCGCCGGCCCTGGTCAGCACGGTCATCTCGCCGGTGGGCGGGACGGGCAGCACGTTGGTCACCGCGTCGAGCACCGAGTGGCGCAGGTGCTCGGGGATGAGCGTCTCCCACAGCGGCCGGCCCACGAGCTCGTGCGCGGCGTACCCGGTCAGCCGCTCGGTGGCGGAGTTGACCGAGATCACGGTGCCCTCGACGTCGGTGACGACGATGAGGCTGGCCGCGGTGTCCATGACGGCACGGGTCCACGTGCGCTCGGCCTCGAGCCGGCGCTGCAGCCGGTGGCGTGCGCTCAGGTCGACCATCGTCAGCGACAGCAGCGGGGTGCCGGCGGACGCGGTGACCACCGAGCAGTAGCCCTCGAGGTGGAGCAGCGGCGCACCCGGCACCGGCACCGCCCCCGACCAGCCGGGGAAGTCGTCGACCGGACCCGACGCGAGCAGGGCCAGCAGCTCGGGGGCGTCGAGCACGTCGCACAGGTCCTGGCCGCGGAGCTCCTGACCGGGCCGCCCGAGCAGCTCGAGGGCCTCGCGGTTGGCCACGTCGATGCGCAGCCGGCCCTCGGCGTAGGTGCACAGCAGCACGGGGAGCCCCGACCTGGTGAAGGCCCGGCGGTAGGTCGACTCGCTGTCACGCACCTGCTGCAGCGCCTGCTCGCGCTCCTGCCGGGCGAGGGCGAGCGGGAGCGCGATCAGCACGAGGACCAGCAGGTAGACCTGCGACACCTGCACCGTGACGAGCTCGTCGTACTCGGCTCCCGCGAAGCCCCTCGGGAAGGTCGCGGCCGCCACGGTGACGGCCACGGCGAGGGCGACCAGGAGCAGCAGCACGGGACCCAGCTCGTGGCGCGCGGCCGCCCACACCACCAGCGGGATGGGCAGCGCGAGGACCAGCAGCCCGGTCAGGCCGTCGAGCACGCCCCCGACGGCCAGCCCGACGAGCACGCAGGTCAGGGCGCCGTGCACCAGGACCTCGCGTGCCCCGGCCACGGGCAGCAGCCGCTCGACCATCGCCGGCGGCGCCAGCGCCAGCACCGAGACGCCGTGGGCGAGCGCGATGACCGGCAGCAGCTCGGTCACCGTGGCGTCGAGCGACACGGCGTACGTCGCGCTGACGCCGATCCCGGCGACCACCGCGCCGGCCAGGGCCGCGACGACGAGCGCCACCACGTCCGCGACCCGCCGCAGCCGCCCGCCGGTCAGCCGCAGCAGCAGCGCGACCACGACCACCGTCTCGACGGTGTCGGAGAGGCCCAGCGCCGCGCTCGTCACCAGGTCACGACCGGCGCCGAGGTTGCCGAGGGTGAAGACCACGAGGAGTGCCGCGACGACGAGCACCCGCCGCTCGCGGGGCGCCAGCAGCAGGGCAGCGACGCCCAGGCCCGCCGCCGGCCACCAGGACCCCAGGGTGTCGGTGCTGCTCCCGACCGTGACGGCACCCCACGCCGCCAGTCCGGCGGCAGCCACCAGTGCTGCGGCCGTCCGGGGGCGAGGGGGGAGCCTGCCGGTGCTCACGCCACGATTCTTGCGTCTGCGGCGCGGGTTGGTGCGGCATTCGCGTCGGCGCGGTGTGCCAAGGTGACGCCCATGAGCCTGGTCTCCGAGCGCATCGGGCAGTTCTTCCACGACGGGCACCGCCTGGAGTACACCGAGTACGGCGCCGGCGAGCGCTGGGTGGTGCTGCTCCACGGGCAGCTGATGCCGCGCCGCATGCACCAGCCGCTGGCGCGGCACCTCGCCGCCCAGGGCGCGCACGTCGTGACCCTCGACCTGCTGGGCCACGGTCGCTCCGACCGTCCCGACGACCCGCGGCTCTACTCCGTGACCGCCTTCGCCGAGCAGGTCGTCACCCTGCTCGACGAGCTGGGCGCCCCCGCCGCGGTGGTCGGCGGCACCTCCCTGGGGGCCAACGTCTCCCTCGAGGTCGCCGTGATCGCCCCCGACCGGGTGCGCGGCCTGCTGTGCGAGATGCCGGTGCTCGACAACGCGCTCGAGGCCGGCATCCTCACCTTCGGCCCGATGCTCTTCTGGGCCCGCTTCGTGCCGGTCACCGTCCGCGCCGTGCGCCGGGTCACCCGCGCCGTGCCGCGCGGGCTGGTGCCCTTCTGGACCGGCATCGCGCTCGACACCTGCGACCAGCGCCCCGCCGCCATGGCGGCGACCATCCACGGCATCTTCTTCGGCCGGATCGCGCCGTCCTCGAGCACCCGACGGCGCATCGAGGCGCCCGCCATGGTGGTGGGACACCCCAGCGACCCGATCCACCCCGCCGCCGACGCCGCGATGCTCGCCGAGGAGCTGCCGTACGGGGAGTTCGTCGAGGCGCGCTCGGTCGTGGAGTGGCGGGCGCGGCCCGAGCGCCTGCACGCCCTGGCCGCCGACTTCGTCGCCCGCTGCCACGCCGCCGCTCCCGCGAAGGCCGCCCGGCGGGCGGCACCACGGGCCGGCCGCTGACCGCGAGGCCCGGGATTCTCCCGGTGCCACGTGAGGGTCGCAGCGGCGGGGAGTCACCGGCCGGGGGGACAATGGCGCCATGCCGGTCTACAGCGACGAAGCGGTGGTGCTGCGCACCCACAAGCTCGCCGAGGCCGACCGGATCATCACGCTGCTGACGCGTGAGCACGGCGTGGTGCGGGCGGTGGCGCGCGGGGTGCGGCGCACCTCCTCCAAGTTCGGGTCCCGCCTCGAGCCCTTCACCCACGTCGACCTGCAGCTCGCGGTCGGGCGCAACCTCGACACGGTGACGCAGGCCGAGACGCGGGCGCCTTACGGCGCGGTGATCGCGGCCGACTACGACCGCTACACCGCGGCGAGCGTCATGCTCGAGACCGCCGAGCGGCTGGTCTCGGAGGAGCGGGAGCCGTCGGTGCAGCAGTACCTGCTGCTGGTGGGCGCCCTGCGCACCATGGTGGCGGGGGAGCACCGCCCCGGTGACGTGCTCGACGCCTTCCTGCTGCGCTCGATGTCGGTGGCCGGCTACGCGCCGTCGTGCTGGGCCTGCGCGAGCTGCGGGCTCGAGGGGCCCCACCGCGCGTTCAGCCCCGCCGCCGGCGGCTCGCTGTGCACGGTGTGCCGGGTGCCCGGCTCGGCCAACCCGGCCGCCGAGACCCTCGTGCACCTCGGGGCGCTGCTCTCGGGTGACTGGGAGCAGGTCGACGCCGCCGCCGACCGGCACCGGCGCGAGGCGCGCGGCCTGGTCTCGGCGTACGTCTCCTGGCACCTCGAGCGCGCGCTGCGCTCGATGCCGCTGCTCGCCCGCGAGGTCAGCGGGGAGCGCTGACCTCGGCGAGCGCCGTGCGCACCACCGCGTCGAGCGGAGGGGCCACGTCGACGCGTGCTCCCTGCTCGTCGGGGCCGAGCTCCTCGAGCGTGTCGAGCTGGCTGTCGAGCAGCGAGGTGGGCATGAAGTGGCCGCGGCGACCCTCGATGCGCTCCTGCAGCAGGGCCTTGCTGCCGGCCAGGTGGCAGAAGAAGACCTCGGCGGCGGTGTCACCCTCGCCACGGAGCACGTCGCGGTAGACCCGCTTGAGCGCCGAGCAGGTGACGACGAGGCGCCGCTGCTGCACGACGGCCTCGCGGATCCGCTCCGCGACGAGGGCCAGCCAGGGCCAGCGGTCGTCGTCGGTCAGGGGCGTGCCGGAGGCCATCTTGTCGACGTTGGCCTGCGGGTGGAGGTCGTCGCCCTCGACGAAGTCGGCCCCGAGGCTCTCGGCGAGGCGCTCGCCGACCGAGCTCTTGCCGGTGGAGGTCGTGCCCATGACGACCACCACGAGCGGTGCCGTCACGCCAGCACCCAGAGCACGCTGGCGCAGGCGAACATCATCAGCCCGAGCGTCGTCTCCATCACGGTCCAGGTGCGCAGCGTCGTCTTCTCGTCCATGTCGAAGAGCCGGCCGACGAGCCAGAAGCCGGAGTCGTTGAAGTGCGAGAGCACCGTCGAGCCGCCCGCGATGGCGAAGACGAGGGCCGCCAGCTGCAGCTCGGGCAGCCCGGAGGCCGAGGCGGCGACCAGGCCCGCGGTGGTGGTCAGCGCGACCGTCGCCGACCCCTGCGCCACGCGCAGTGCCGTGGCGATGAGGAAGGCCTGCAGCACCAGGGGGAGGCCGAGGCCGCCCAGCGACGAGGTCAGCGCGTCGCCGATGCCGCTGGTGCGCAGCACGCCGCCGAACATGCCGCCGGCGCCGGTGATCAGGATGACCGAGCAGATCGGCCCGAGGGCGCCGTCGAGCAGTGACTGCACCTCGGTGCGGGAGCCGGCGCGGGAGCCGAGCAGCACCAGCGCGGCCAGCACGCTGATCAGCAGGGCCACCGGGGTGTTGCCGAGCAGCAGCAGGGCGTCGGTGAGCGCGGACTCCTCCAGGGAGCCGGCCGTGATCAGCGAGCTGACCACCGTGTTGAGGGAGATCAGCACCATCGGCAGCAGGAGCAGCACGAGGACGACGCCGAAGGCGGGCGCGCGCCTGCCGCCGGTCTCGTCGTGGTCGCGGACCTCGCCGAGCAGCAGGTCGGTCACGGGCACGTGCACCCGGGCGGAGGCGACGCGGCTGAAGAGGTAGGAGCCGACGTACCAGGAGACGACCGCGACCGGGATGCCGACCAGCAGCACCACGCCGATCGAGGCGCCGAGGCTGGCGGCGGCCGCCACCGGGCCCGGGTGGGGCGGGACGATCGCGTGCATGGCGGCGAAGGCTCCCGCCGAGGGGAGCGCGTAGCGCAGCACCGAGCCGCCGAAGCGGCGGGCGACGGTGAGGATGATCGGGAGGAAGACGACCAGGCCGGCGTCGAAGAAGATCGGGAAGGCGAAGATCAGCGAGGCCACGCCGAGGGCGAGCGGCGCCCGCTGCTCACCGAAGCGGTTGACCAGCGTGTCAGCGAGCACCTGCGCACCACCGGTCACCTCGAGCAGGCGGCCCAGCATCACGCCGAGGGCGACGAGCAGGGCGACGGACCCCAGTGTGGTCGAGAAGAACTCGATCATCACCGTCGGCACGTCGGCCAGCGGGATGCCGGCCGCGACCGCGGTCACCGCGCTCACGACGATCAGCGCGAGGAACGCGTGCAGCTTGACCACCATGATCAGCACCAGCAGCAGGGCGACGGCGGCGGCGGCGATGACCAGCATGACGGGCGTGGCGTACGCCGGCTCGAGGGCTTCCATGGCGCAGCAGTGTCCCAGGGCGGTCGGGTCAAACCCCGCTGCCGCGCCTAGGGTGACCCGCATGCCTCGCTCGCGGACGCGCGTCCCCGACCCGCCGCACGCCCCGCGTCCTCCGACGCCGCACCCCTCGGGCGCGACGCCGCCGCCGGTGCCGGCCGACCTGGTGCCCGAGCACGTGGCGATCGTGATGGACGGCAACGGGCGCTGGGCCAACGAGCGCGGCCTGCCCCGCACGGCCGGGCACACCGAGGGGGAGTCCTCGCTCTTCGACGTGGTCGAGGGCGCGATCGAGATGGGCGTCCGGGCGATCTCCGCCTACGCCTTCTCCACCGAGAACTGGTCGCGCAGCCCCGAGGAGGTGCGCTTCCTGATGGGCTTCAACCGCGACGTGATCCGGCGCCGTCGCGACGAGATGCACGAGCTCGGGGTCCGGGTGCGCTGGGCCGGTCGTGCGCCGCGGCTGTGGCGCTCGGTGGTCAAGGAGCTGCAGGTCGCCGAGGAGCTGACCCGCGACAACGACGTGCTGACGCTGACGATGTGCGTCAACTACGGCGGCCGCGCCGAGGTCGCCGACGCGGCGCGGGCGCTCGCGCAGGACGTCGCCGACGGCCGGCTCCGGCCGGGCCGGGTCGACGAGCGCACCTTCGCCCGCTACCTCTACGTGCCCGAGCTGCCCGACGCCGACATGGTGTGGCGCACCTCGGGGGAGCAGCGGCTGTCCAACTTCATGCTCTGGCAGGCGGCCTACAGCGAGCTGGTCTTCACCGACGTGCTGTGGCCCGACGTCGACCGGCGCCACCTGTGGGCCGCGATCGAGGAGTACGCCGGGCGCAGCCGCCGCTACGGAGGAGCGTCGTAGTCTTGCGTCCGATGTAGCACACCTACTACATTCACCGCATGACTGCGACGGAACCGGTCGTCCGTGTCCGCGACCTGCGGATGGCCTACGGCGACCACCTCGTGCTCGACGGGGTGGACTTCGACATCCAGGCGGGCGAGGTCCTGTGCCTGCTCGGGCCCAACGGGGCCGGCAAGACGACCACCATCGAGATCCTCGAGGGGTTCCGCACCCGCTCCGAGGGCGAGGTCAGCGTGCTGGGTGAGGACCCCGCCGCGGCCGGCGAGGCCTGGCGGGCCCGCACCGGGGTGGTGCTCCAGTCGTGGCGCGACCACCCGCGGTGGACGCCGCGGCGGCTGCTGTCGCTGCTCGGCGGCTACTACGCGCCCTACTCCACCGAGGCGGTGAGGCGGCCCTGGGACCTCGAGGAGCTGATCGACCTGGTCGGCCTCCGCGAGATCGCCGACCGCAGGATCAGCACCTTCTCCGGCGGTCAGCGGCGCCGGCTCGACGTGGCCATGGGCATCGTCGGGCGGCCCGAGCTGCTCTTCCTCGACGAGCCGACGGCCGGCTTCGACCCGCAGGCACGGCGCGAGTTCCACGAGATCGTGCACCGGCTCGCCGACCTCGACGGCACCACCATCCTGCTCACCACGCACGACCTGGCCGAGGCCGAGAAGCTGGCCGACCGGGTCGTGGTCCTGGCGGGCGGTCGCATCGTGGCCGACGACAGCGCCGACGCGCTCGCGCGGCGGGTCTCGGGCGAGGCGCAGGTGACCTGGACCCGGGACGGGGAGCGCTTCGTGCACGCCACGGCCGAGCCCAACGACTTCGTGCGCGCGCTGCTCGCCGAGGAGGCCGCCGGCGCGGGGGAGGTGCGCGACCTGGAGGTCCGTCGCGCCAACCTGGAGGACGCCTACCTGTCGCTGGTCAGCCAGCACGAGCGCGGTGCCGCCGCGGCCGCCGCCGTGGAGTTCGCGGAGGTGGCCCGATGAGCGGCGCGACCGTGGGCCACGCCGTCCGCCTCGGTCTGCGCCGGGGCTGGGTGGAGTTCGTGCAGAGCGTGCGCAGCAGCCAGGACCAGTGGTTCTACCTCTTCACCGCGGCCCTGGTCGTGGGCTACCTGTGGATCCGGCGCGACGCCGACACCGGCACCGACCTGCCCTTCGCGGCGTTCGCGCTGCCGAGCCTGCTCGGCGGCCTGATCGCCTTCGGCGTGGTCGTCGGACCGGCCTACCAGCTGGCGATGGAGCGCGAGGACGGCACGCTGCTGCGCCACCGCGCGATCCCGGGCGGCATCGTCGGCTACGTCGTGGGGTGCCTGCTGATCAACACCCTCAGCGTCCTGCCCCAGCTGCTGGCGGTGCTCATCCCGAGCTTCCTGCTCTTCGACGGGCTGATGGCCGAGCCGTCGGGCTGGCTGACGGTCGCGGGGGTGGTGCTGCTGTCGCTGCTCGCGATGATGCCCATCGGCATGGTCATCGGGTCGCTGGTGCCCGGCGTCCAGAAGGTCGGCATGTGGGGGATGCTCCCGGTGATGGCGCTGGCCGGCATCTCGGGGATCTTCTACCCGATCCAGCAGCTGTGGGGGTGGGTGCAGGTGGTGGCGCAGGTCTTCCCGATGTACTGGGCCGGGCTCGGGATGCGCTCGGCCTTCCTGCCCGACTCGGCGGCGGCCGCCGAGATCGGCGGGTCCTGGCGCACCTGGGAGACCGTGGCGGTGCTGGGTGGCTGGGCGGTGCTCGGGATGCTGGTCACGCCGGTCGTGCTGCGCCGGATGTCGCGCCGCCAGACCGGCTCCGAGGTGGCGGCGGCGCGCGAGGCGACCATGCAGTGGGTCAAGTGAGCTCGACGCCGGAGGCGGTGCACAACCGCATCTCGCTGCTGCGCGCCGAGCAGGGCGTCAGCCGGCGCGACCTGGCCGAGGCCCTCGGGGTGCACTACCAGACCGTGGGCTACCTCGAGCGCGGCGAGTACAACCCCTCGCTGCACCTGGCGCTGCGCATCGCCGCCTTCTTCGGCGTGCCCGTCGAGGTGGTCTTCTCGATCGAGCCCTTCCCGCGCGTCAGCGACCAGACGCACTCGGCGTGAGCGCGCCCGCCAGGGCGACGTCGGCGAGCGCACGGGCGTGGGCGGTGGCGCTGTCGATGACGGGCAGCGGGCTGTCGTCGGGACCGAGCAGCAGACCGATCTCGGTGCAGGCGAGCACCACCGCCTCGGCGCCCTGGGCGGCCATCTGCTCGACCGCCGCGACGTACGCCGCCCGCGACGCCTCGCGCACCACGCCCCGGGTCAGCTCCTCGAAGACCACCCGGTCGACCTCCACCCGCTCCGCCGGTCCGGGCACGACCGTGCCGACGCCGTGGCGCGCCAGGCGCTCGGCGTAGAAGGGCTCCTCCATCACCCAGCGGGTGGCGAGCAGCCCGACCCGCGTCGCGCCGAGCCGGGCGGCCTCCGCGGCGACGGCGTCGCCGATGTGGAGCAGCGGCACGTCGATGCCGGCCTCCACCTGCGGGGCGACCTTGTGCATCAGGTTGGTGCAGATGGCGACGACGTCGGCGCCGGCGGCGACGCAGCCGCGCGCGGCGTCGGTGAGCAGGGCGGCCGCCGCGTCCCAGTCGTCGTCGAGCTGGCAGCGGCGGACCTGCGCGAAGTCGAGCGAGCTGAGCACGAGCCGGGCCGAGGCGTGCCCCCCGCGCACGCCCGCGACCCGCTCGTTGATCTCGCGGTAGTAGGTCGCGGTGGAGTGCCAGCTCATGCCGCCGACCAGGCCGAGGATCGTCATGCCTCCAGGCTGCCCGTCCGACGTGGCCCAAGGAATCCCCGTGTTCCTTGGTGCTGCCATAAGCCACACTTGGGTCGTGGACGCGCGTCGGGTGCTGCTCTTCCGCGACGTGGTGCGCGCGGGCTCGCTCACTGCCGCCGCGACGGCGCTCGGGTGGACCCAGCCGGCGGTCAGCCAGCAGCTGCAGCGCCTGGAGCGCGAGGCCGGCTGCCCGCTGCTGGTGCGGGGGCCCCGCGGGGTCACGCCCACGGAGGCCGGGGTCGCGCTGCTCGGGCGCGCGGACACGATCGCCGGCGAGCTGCGCCTGGCGGGCGAGGAGGTGGCCGCCATCGCCCAGCTGCGCGCCGGCCGGGTCCGGCTGGCCGCCTTCCCCTCCGCGGCCGCCACGATCGCGCCCGGCGCCATCGCCGCCCTCACCCGGCGCCACCCCGGTCTGGAGGTCTCGATGACCGAGGCCGAGCCCCCCGAGGCGGTGGCCGCGGTGCGTGCCGACGCCGCCGACCTCGCCCTGGTCTTCGGCCACGACGGTGCCCCGGCGGACCTGCGCGGCCTGGTCTGGACGCCGCTCACCGTCGAGGCCGTGCACCTGGTGGGGCCGCCCGGCGGCCCCCGGCACCTGGCGGAGCTCGCCGAGGAGCCGTGGATCGCCGGGTGCGTGCGCTGCCGCACCCACCTGGTCGCGCGGTGCGAGGCGGCCGGCTTCACGCCGCGACTGCGCTACGAGAGCGACGACTACGTGATGGTGCAGCACCTGGTGGCCCAGGGCCTCGGCGTGACCCTGCTGCCGGCCTCGGCGCTCGTGGCCTACCGGCACCCGGAGGTGGAGGTCCATCCCGACGCCGCGCTCGGGACCCGGCACGTGGGGCTGGTGCACCGGGCCGGGGCCGAGCAGGTGCCGGCGATCGGGGCGATGCGGTCGTCCCTGCTCGCGGCTATCGTCGCGTAGATGAGGCGGGAGCCCCACGAGAACGTCGCCACCGTGCTGGTCGACCCGTGCGTCCACACCGAGCTCGAGCTGGCCTGCATGTCCCTCGACCTGAGGTTCTGGCCGGTGCGCACGGCGCCCGTCGTCGTCGACGGTGAGCGCGTCGCCTTCCAGGTCCGTCGTCGGCTGCTGCTGGCCCAGCGCGGCGCCTGGGACTGCGCCGCCGACTGGGCCCCGGTGTGGATCGGCTTCGGCAGCAGCTGGCAGCGCGGCGAGGACCCGCTGCCGTGGTCGGCGCACGCGGCGCTGTGGGAGCTGCTCGGCTCGTACGCCGCCCACGTGCGCTTCCACACGCGCCTGGGCGGCGTGGCCCGGATGCCCGTGCCCGAGGGTCGCTAGCCCCTCATCGCACGCAACCACCCGTGCCGCTGACCGCGGCCAGGCCGTCGTCCGGGAAGACCGTCACCCCCATGGTGACGTTGTCGCGCCGCAGCTGCAGGTCGGTGTCGCCGCGCAGCCGGACGGTCCATCCGTCGGCCTCGTAGGCGGGAGCCACGTCGTCGCGCAGTCGTGTCGAGGCATCGCCCGGCACCTTCACCCGGACGGTGTAGATCAGGTCCTTGCCCGAGTCGCTGTCTCCGGGCACGCAGTCGGTGATCGTGTCCTGGCGCACCTCGGGCTCGGTGCCCACCTGCGCGGCGAGCTCGTCGATGAGGCTGCGCGCCTCGTCGGCCACCTGCTCGATGTCACGGTCCACGTCGTCCTCCTCGTCGCTCGCGCATGCCGCGGTGACCACGGCCGCCGACAGCACGATCGCCGCCAGCCCTCGTCCCGTCCGGCGTCCCACTCGGCGTCTCACTCGACCGGCACCCGCTCGGACGGTCCCCATCCGGTCTGCACCGAGGTGACACCGCCTTCGTGGACGTAGTGCTCGTAGACGGGCTCACGATAGAGCGTGGCCTCGTCGCCGTTGAGCACGGCCAGCATGTTGTACCAAGCGTCCGAGCGCACCTCGAAGACGCCGCTGTGGGCGCCGCTGCCGGTGTTGAACTCCCCGTCGGCGGTGTCGCCCGTGTCCAGCCTGACGGTGCCGTCGAACGTGTCCGGATCGGCGCCGTGGCCGATGTCGCCGTTGAGCTGCGTGCCCTGGCTCAGCGCGATGGGGTCGCCCGGAGCGGTCATGGAGTAGCGGGCGACGTCCGCCTGGGAGGCGGGCAGGTCGTCGGGGTCGCGCACGTCCCGACCCATCCCGGCGGACTCCACGTGCAGCACGCGGTCGGCGTCGAGTCCGGAGGCCTCGCCCATCCCGACCACCGCCCCGCCGTAGGAGTGCCCGAGGTAGGTCGTGCTGACGGTGTTGTCGGGGCCGGCGGAGTGGTCGATCTCGGCGCGCACCTCGTGGGAGAAGCCCGCCAGGCCCGGCGCCAGGTCGGCCGCGTAGTGGGAGAAGGGTGCGTCCCTGGGGACGCTGTCGGGAAGGTCGCCGCCCATCCACGAGATCATCGCCAGCTCCCCGGGTGGGGAGTTCTCCACGAAGGACACCGAGCGGTCCGCGACACCCTGGAAGCTCGCCAGGTCGGTGCCGGTACCAGGGACGCTGACCCCGACGTTCTGGGTGTCGGGGCCGATCTGACCGTGCAGCTCGGCGATGGCCCCGTCGCCGGAGGGGTCGAAGTAGAGGATCTGCCTGTCGCCTGCCAGGATCGAGTCGTAGAGCGCGATGCGCGACTCGGCGTCGGCGATGGGCCCCTCGAGGTCGTCGTTGTTGCGGCCCAGGAAGTCCCAGTCGCCCTGGTGGTGCTCGTGCTGCTCGCGGAGCTCCTCCAGCTCGACCTGCTCGCGGGCGAGGGCGTCGACGATCGCCACGGTGTTGGCGTCGGCCCTGCTCTGGAAGGGGACACCGTCGCGGCTGCCGACGGCGGCGGGGTAGAGCATCGCCAGCAGGGCGGCGTCCTCGGCTGGAAGTCCCTCGAAGAGCGCGCGGAGGTCGGCCCGTCGCTGCTCCTCGAAGGCGCCCGCCTGGCCCTCGGCGACGAAGGCCGGCTGCAGCAGCGCGGCCAGCTCGCCCGCCGGGCCGTCGCCGTGGAGCAGCGGCTGCCGCTGCATCAGCGCCGCTGCCGCCTCCGGGTGCTCGACCAGCCAGTCGCGCAGCTCCTCGCTGGTCATCTCGGTGGCACCCGGAGGCAGGGTGCCGTTGGCGACCAGCTCGTCGACGAGGAGGTCGAGCGAGCCGGAGCGCGAGGCGACGTACTGCGCTGCCTCGGAGAGGCTGTCGGAGCCCTGGAGCACCGCGACCAGCTCGTCCTCGGCCCGGGTGGTGTCGCGCTGCCAGGTCTCGATGCGGTCGACGAAGGCGTCGATGTCGCCCTGGAGGGTGGTGGCGCGCTCGCGGAGCGCCGCCTCCTCGTCCTCGGTGTACGACGCCCCGTCCGCGGCGAGGGACTGCTGGCGCGCGGAAAGTCCGTCGCGGTCGTCCACCAGCACGTCGCGGCGGGTCTCCAGCGCGGCGACCCGGCCGAAGAAGTCGTCGAGGGCGCCGGCCACCCGGTGCAGCACCGCGACGGCGGCGTCGAGCTCGCCGGCCAGCTGCGTCATGGCGTGGTCGGCGGACTCGGCGGCGCCGCCCTCCCACCCGGGTGGCATCCCGCCCCCGTCGGCCCAGGCGGAGGACTCGCCACAGGTCTCGGCGGCGCGGCGCACGGGGCCGACGAGGTGCGCGCCGCTGGACCGCGGCTCCAGCGCCGGCACCTGCGGGGGCGGGGCGGGCAGGACCAGCGTGCTCACGGCGCGGACCCCCGCTGGTCCCACGGCAGCAGCTGCGCGAGGCGCTGGCGCGAGGCCTCGTCGGTGGCGTCGTAGTCGGCGGCCGCGGCGTCGAGGTCGTCGGCGTGCCGCTCGGCCGTCGCCGCGCGGTCGGCGAGGTGGGTCACCCAGGCGTCGAGGAACGCGTCGAGCGCCGGCGCGACCCGGGCCCCGACCACCGCGGTGGACGCCTCGGCTCCGGCGAGTCCGTTGCGTGCGTCGCGCAGGGTGCCCTGCTGCTCGCGCCAGCCGCCCGCCGCCGCACGCAGGTTCTCGCTCCAGACTGCGACGTCACCCATGAGCGGCCCCCCGTGGCTCTTCGTGGCTCCCGGTCTCTCGCCGGTGTGCGAGACAGGGTAGGCCACCTCGGAGCGAGACGGTCAGCCCTGGACGTCGTGCTGCAGCAGGGCCCAGGTCGTCTCGGGGGACTCCGGGCCGGGCGCGAAGGGCTCAGGAGGTACGGCGTGCACGGCGGTGCAGGTCGCCGGGTCGACGACGGGTGGGAGCACGGTCCAGCGACCTTCGCTCATGGGCACCTCCTGGCAGGGCTCCAGGGTAGGCGCGTGGCGAGCCTGCGGCCAGCGTCGTCGCGGGGCCTCAGCGGCCGGCGCAGGCGCGGCAGGTGCCGAAGAGCTCGAGGGTGTGGGAGACGTCGGTGTAGCCGTGCTCGCCGGCGATGGCGCTGGTCCAGCGCTCCACCGTGGGGCCCTCGACCTCCACCGTCGCGCCGCAGGAGCGGCACACCAGGTGGTGGTGGTGGGTGCCGCTGCAGCGGCGGTAGATGCTCTCGCCGGTCTCGGTGCGCAGCGAGTCGATCTCGTCGGCCTCGGCGAGGGTCTGCAGCGTGCGGTAGACCGTCGAGAGGCCGACGGACTCGCCCCGGTCGCGCAGCAGGGCGTGGATCTCCTGGGCGCTGCGGAAGTCGTCGAAGGCGTCGAGCGCTGCGGCGACGGCGCGGCGCTGCTTGGTGGGGCGGACGGCGGTGGCGCCCGGTGCGTGCCCGGACCCGGACCCGGAGGCGGGGTCAGTGCTCGTCATAGTGCTCTCCGTGGACGGCGTGGCGGTGGCCGTCGTGAACATAGTCGACGTGGTCGCCGTGGGGCACGGCGGCGTGGCCGCACTCGGGCCCGTGCGCGTGCGGGTGCTCGCCCGCGTGCTCGGGCAGCGGACCGTCGAGGACCTCGGGGAAGGGGGTCAGCACCCGGGCGCGGCGTCGCAGCCACACCCTGGAGATCTTCGGCACGTGTCCGGCCTGCCGCTAGACCCCGCGCCCGTCGAGGCGCCGCGCACCCCGCTCCAGGTCGTCGTCATGGGCGTCTCGGCGACGGGGAAGTCGACGGTGGCCCGCGGTCTCGCCGACGACCTGGGCTGGCCGATGGTGGAGGGCGACGACCTCCACCCCGAGGCCAACATCGCCAAGATGGAGGCCGGTGAGCCCCTGACCGACACCGACCGCGAGCCGTGGCTGGACCGCATCGCCGTGGCCCTG
>JBQGFI010000521.1:0-1965 GCA_052040065.1 Marmoricola sp. | reverse complement strand
CGCCTGGCTCCAGGCGGGCAGCGTCTTGTGGGCGCTGGTGACCACCACGTCGGCGCCGAGCTGGAGCGGATGGCGCGGCAGGTCGGGGTGGAAGCCGAAGTGCGCCGCCCACGCGGCGTCCACCACGAGCGGCACGCCGCGGCGGTGCGCGACCTCGGCGAGGCCGGCGACGTCGCCCACGGTGCCGACGTACGACGGGTCGCCGACGAGCACCCCGACCGCCTCGGGGTGCTCGTCGAGCGCCCGCGCCACCTCCGCCGGTGGCACGCCGAGGGGTAGCCCCGTGGTGGGGTCGACCTCGGGCCGCACCCACACCGGCTCGAGGCCAGCCAGTACGAGGCCGAGCAGCAGCGAGCGGTGCAGCGTGCGGCTCACCACGACGCGGTCGCCCTCGCGGCCCAGCGCGAGCGCCACCGCCTGGTTGGCGTGGGTGGCGCCGCCGGTGGAGACGCGGCACACGTCGGCGCCCCACAGTCGCGCGGCCCGCGCCTCGGCGTCGGCCAGCACGCCGGCCGAGAGCTTCATGGTGTCGAGCCCGGCGTAGAGCGGCACGTCGCCGGCCACGACGTCGCCGACCAGGTCGTGCCGCTGCTTGTGGCCGGGGATGGTGAAGGGCGTGGGCGCCTGCTCGTGGAAGCGGAGCCAGGCGTCGAGCAGCGGCGCGTCGCCGCGGAGGCCACGGGGGTCAGTGGGCACGTGGACCAGCCCCCTTCCTGCGAGGCGCCCGGCCGGTGTCGGTCACAGGCCGGCGATGGTGCGCTTGATGTCCTTGAGCATGAGCACCAGGTGCAGCTCGTCGGTCGGGCTCTGCTCGAGCTCGGGGACGAGGTGCCGGTAGAAGGCGCGGGCCTCGGTGGACTCCGCGTGCACGAGCAGGCCACGGCACCCGATCTCGTCCGACAGGGCCGCCACGCGGGTGACGACGTCGACCAGCAGGCCCGCACCGAGTCCCCGACCCTCGTGGTCCACGTCGACACCCAGGCGGGCGAGGAGGGCCACTGGCTGCGGGTAGCACCCGGCGCCCTTCCGCATGCGCTCGGGAGCGGCGGCGGCGATCAGCTGAGCCATGCACCAGGCGTAGTACGCCACCACACGCACGTCGTCGTGCTCGGTGACCACGAAAACCTTCGTCGTCCCCATCGAGGCCGACTGACGAGCGAAGCGCCGCAGCCAGGCGGTCTGCTCGACCGAGCTGCACGTGAAGTCGGTGGTGTCGTGAGAGGCGTCGAGCGGGACCGGCCCTCGGTACGTCACGGGGCGAAGGGCGACGGACGTGTCAGGAGCCGGGCCAGACCGGGCAGCTCCCGCGCCGGCCGCTCGTTGAGCGCGTCCCACGCCTCCAGCGCAGCGGGATCCAGTCCGTAGGACTGCCGGTCGGCGAGCACGCGCCGCGCCGCTTCGGAGGCGTGAGCGACCACGAACTCGGTGAGGTCGGTGCCGGACGCCGCGACCGCGCGGTCGATCAAGGCACGCTCCTCCTCGGTGGTGCGCAGCTCCAGCCGGCGTCCGCGCCGGCGGGTGGCCTCCTCGGTCATGACGGACTCCCTTCGCTCGCGTCGACGTACGGCCAGTGTACGTCCACCTCGTCACTGTCGGCGACGCGTGATCCAGGAGTGGTGAGCCGGTACGCGAGTGGTGCCTGGGACCACGAGTTGTCCACAGATCGGTCGGGGGTGGTTTCGGGCGCGGTGGGCCGCGGGTAGACCTGCGCGCATGTCGGTGCAGGTCACAGGGGTGTCCGGGGGTGCGGGGCGACGTCCGCGGGCGTCGTCCGGTGACCTGATGACGCTGCTCGACGACGAGGTCCGCGCCGTGGTGCGCCGTGACGGCGTCGATCCCCAGGTCGACGCCGCGCGCGTGCGGCGCATCGCCGAGCAGGTGGTCGCCGCGCACGACCAGCGCAGCCTGACCGGGGTGGTGGCCCCCGTGCCCGACGCCGACGACGCCGTGTCCGAGCTGGTCGCG
>JBQGFI010000520.1:0-12074 GCA_052040065.1 Marmoricola sp. | reverse complement strand
CCGCGCGCACGTGCTCGCGGTCGCCTCGCTTGCTGATGGCGCCGGGGGGCGGCAGATCCGGCTGCCCGGCCACCTCACGGCGTACCGGGAGGACGGCGTGCTGCGCTTCGGCCCGACACCGCCGCTCGGCTAGAGCGCCTCGGCCAGCAGCCGCAGCGTGCGCTCGCGGGTCGGGGAGGTGCGCGGGTCGGTGCCGGGCAGGGCACCCGCGACGGGGTGCAGCATCACCTCGTCGACGTCGAAGGTGGTGGCGAGCTCGCGCACCTGCTTGGCGGCCGACGCCGGGTCGCCGACGACCCAGCGCTCCAGCATCGCCGTGGCCAGCGGCTCGTGCTCGGGGGCGATCGCAGCGTCGGGCACGAGCGGCTGCGGCAGCAGCGGCCGGCCGGTGCGCAGCGCCACCATCGCGGTCAGGTTGGGGCGGGCGAGCTCGACGGCCTCCTCGTGCGTGGGCGCCACGACGGCGTTGACCGTGAGGAAGGTGCGCGGCGCGGCGAGCTGCTCGGAGGGCTGGAAGCCCTGTCGGTAGAGCGCGAGCGCGTCGGCGGTGCCCTGCCCGGAGAAGTGGTGCGCGAAGACGTACGGCAACCCCTGCTGGGCCGCGAGCCGCGCGGAGTAGTCGCTGGACCCGAGCAGCCACACCGGCGGCACGGAGGTGGCGTACGGCGTCGCGCGGAGCGCGTGGGTGCCGCGCGAGAGCTGCAGCCCGACGCCGCCGGGCGACATCATCGCCAGCACCTCCTCGACGTACTGCGGGAAGCGGGCGACCGCGTCGTCCTCCACGCCGCCCGCACCGTGCCGCAGCGCCCACGAGGTCACCGGGTCGGAGCCCGGCGCGCGGCCGATGCCGAGGTCGATGCGCCCGGGGTAGGCCGCCTCGAGCAGCGCGAACTGCTCGGCGACCACCAGCGGCGCGTGGTTGGGCAGCATCACCCCGCCCGAGCCCACGCGGATGCGCGAGGTCGCCCCGGCGAGCATCGCGATCAGCAGCGGCGGGTTGGTCGCGGCGACGGCCGGCATGTTGTGGTGCTCGGCCACCCAGTAGCGCTCGAAGTCGAGCTGGTCGGCGACGCGCGCGAGCGCGGTGCTGGCCGCGAGGGCGTCGCCGGTGGTCTGGTCGGTGCGGACGGGCACGAGGTCAAGGACCGAGAGGCGCATACCGGTCCCAACGCCCGGAGGTGGCCGTGGCATTCCGGACGCCGCCCGTCCCGGGCCCCCGGCCGCTGTGGCAGGCTGCGCCCATGGACGCCAGCAGCGTGCAGGGAGACCTGGTCGACGTCATGTTCACCGAGGCGCAGATCCAGGCCAAGCTGGCCGAGATGGCGCGGCAGATCGAGCGCGACTACGAGGGTGAGGACCTGCTCCTCGTCGGCGTGCTGCGCGGGGCGGTGATGGTGATGGCCGACCTCGCCCGGGCGCTCGACCGCCACGTCGAGATCGACTGGATGGCGGTGTCGTCCTACGGCTCGGGCACCAAGTCGAGCGGCGTGGTGCGCATCCTCAAGGACCTCGACACCGACATCAGCGGCCGCCACGTGCTGATCGTCGACGAGATCATCGACACCGGCCTCACGCTGAGCTGGCTGACCTCCAACCTCGCCAGCCGCGACCCGGCCAGCGTCGAGATCGGCACCCTGCTCCGCAAGCCCGAGGCCGCCAAGATGGACGTCGACGTCAAGTACGTCGGCTGGGACATCCCGAACGAGTTCGTCGTCGGCTACGGCCTCGACTACGACGAGCGCTACCGCAACCTGCGTGACATCGGCACGCTCGCCCCGCACGTCTACGGCTGAGACCGCGAGATGGGGCGGGACGCTGTGTCCTGTCCCGGGAAACGAGTTCGTCGTCGGCTACGGCCTCGACCACGACGAGCGCTACCGCAACCTGCGTGACATCGGCACGCTCGCGCCGCACGTCTACGGCGTACCCGGGCCGGTTTTCGGTGGAACGGTCGGTCGGGCCCGGCGTGTCGCGGCCTCTTGGCCCCAAAAGCACCCTCGCGGGCCCGCCCGCCCACCTCGCGACCCCCCCATTTGGCCACCTGAGAGGATGACGCACGTGAAGAAGTACGTGCGGAGCCCGTGGCTGTGGATCGTCGTGGCCACCATCGGGGTCCTCCTGGCGCTGAACTACCTCGTGCCCAACGGCGGGTACGAGGAGGTGCGCACCTCGACCATGGTCCGCTACATCCAGGACGGCGACGTCGACAAGATCACCTTCGTCGACGGTGGCGACCAGCGGATCGAGGCCACCCTCGACGACGGCCGCGAGGTCACCTCGACCTGGGTGGCGGGGCAGCAGCAGCGGCTGGTCAACGAGGTGCAGCGGCAGATCGCGGCCGACGAGATCGACAGCTACACCGTCGAGAACCCCCAGCCGAGCGTGCTCGGGTCGCTCTTCACCTTCCTGCTGCCCTTCGTCATCATCATCGCGCTCTTCCTCTTCCTGATGAACCAGGTGCAGGGCGGCGGCGGTCGGGTGATGCAGTTCGCCAAGTCCAAGGCCAAGCTGATCAGCAAGGACATGCCGAAGACGACCTTCGCCGACGTCGCCGGCAACGACGAGGCCATCGAGGAGCTCGGCGAGATCAAGGAGTTCCTCCAGGAGCCCGCCAAGTTCCAGGCGGTCGGCGCCAAGATCCCCAAGGGCGTGCTGCTCTACGGCGCCCCCGGCACCGGCAAGACGCTGCTGGCCCGCGCGGTCGCGGGCGAGGCCGGTGTCCCCTTCTACTCGATCTCCGGCTCCGACTTCGTCGAGATGTTCGTGGGCGTCGGCGCCAGCCGCGTGCGCGACCTCTTCGAGCAGGCCAAGGAGAACGCCCCGGCCATCGTCTTCATCGACGAGATCGACGCCGTCGGACGCCACCGCGGTGCCGGCATGGGCGGCGGCCACGACGAGCGCGAGCAGACCCTCAACCAGCTGCTGGTCGAGATGGACGGCTTCGACGTGCGCGGCGGCGTGATCCTCATCGCCGCGACCAACCGTCCCGACATCCTCGACCCGGCGCTGCTGCGTCCGGGCCGCTTCGACCGCCAGATCTCGGTCGACGCCCCCGACCTGCAGGGTCGCGAGCAGATCCTCGGCGTGCACGCACGGGGCAAGCCGATCGCCGACGACGTCGACCTGCGGTCGGTCGCGCGCCGCACGCCCGGCTTCTCCGGTGCCGACCTGGCCAACGTGCTCAACGAGGCCGCGCTGCTCACCGCGCGCGAGAACAAGCTGCAGATCGACGCCCTCGCGCTCGACGAGGCGATCGACCGCGTCATCGCCGGCCCGCAGAAGCGCTCCCGGCTGATGAGCGAGAAGGAGAAGCTCATCACCGCCTACCACGAGGGCGGCCACGCCCTCGTCGCCGCGGCGCTGCCCGGCACCGACCCCGTGCACAAGGTCACGATCCTGCCGCGCGGTCGCGCCCTGGGCTACACGATGGTGCTCCCCGACGAGGACAAGTACTCCCAGACCCGCGCCGAGATGCTCGACCAGCTCGCCTACATGCTCGGCGGCCGTGCGGCCGAGGAGATGGTCTTCCACGACCCCACCACGGGTGCCGGCAACGACATCGAGAAGGCCACCTCCCTGGCCCGCGCGATGGTGACGCAGTACGGCATGACCGAGCGGCTGGGCGCCATCAAGCTCGGCGACAGCCAGGGCGAGCCGTTCCTGGGTCGCGACATGGGCCACAGCCGCAACTACTCCGAGGACGTCGCCGCGGTGGTCGACGAGGAGACCAAGCGGCTGCTGACCACCGCCCACCAGGAGGCCTTCGACATCCTCGAGGAGAACCGCGACGTCCTGGACGCGCTGGTGCTCGCGCTGATGGAGAAGGAGACCCTCGACAAGGAGCAGGTCGCCGAGGTCTTCGAGCCGCTCCGCCGGCGCCCGGTGCGCCCGGCCTGGACCGGGTCGCCGACGCGCAACCCCTCCGACATCCCGCCGGTGGAGATCCCCGAGCGGATCCGCCGGGCCGCCGCCGACGGCGCGGCACCCGAGGAGGAGGGAGCCGTCGTGCTGACCCCGCCCGGTGCCGGCGGCGACACCCACGGCGGCACGCCGCTCGGCGGCGGACAGCCCCCCACGCCGCCCGCGCCCGGACAGGCCTGAGCCGGCGATGGGCACGTCGGGCATCGACCCCGTGGGCGAGGGGCAGGGCGCGGTCGCCGACTTCGACCAGGCACGCGCGGAGGCGGCCGTCCGCGAGCTGCTGCACGCGATCGGCGAGGACCCCGACCGCGAGGGGCTGCGCGACACCCCCGCGCGGGTCGCGCGGGCCTACGCCGAGCTGACCCTCGGGCTGCACCAGACCCCCGAGGACGTGCTCACCACCACCTTCGACCTCGGTCACGACGAGATGGTGCTCGTGCGCGACATCGAGCTGTGGTCGATGTGCGAGCACCACCTGGTGCCCTTCACCGGGGTCGCCCACGTGGGCTACATCCC
Source organism: Marmoricola sp. (assembly GCA_052040065.1). GTDB lineage: Bacteria > Actinomycetota > Actinomycetes > Propionibacteriales > Nocardioidaceae > Marmoricola. The sequence continues at coordinate 7,637 of JBQGFI010000520.1, read as the reverse complement.
CAACGGCAGCGGCAAGATCACCGGGCTCTCCAAGCTGGCCCGGGTCGTCGACGTCTTCGCCAAGCGGCCCCAGGTGCAGGAGCGGCTGACCACGCAGGTCGCCGACGCCCTGGTGCGGATCCTGGAGCCGCGCGGCGTCATCGTGGTGATCGAGGCCGAGCACCTGTGCATGACGATGCGCGGCGTGCGCAAGGCCGGTGCCCGCACCATCACCTCGGCCGTGCGCGGCATGATGCACCAGCCCGCGACGCGGGCCGAGGCCATGTCGCTGATCCTCGCCTCTCGCTGATGCGCGCGGCCGGCCTCTCGCGCGCCGCGTGGGTCGAGGGCCTCCCGCACCCGCCGCAGCCGCTGGTGATGGGCATCGTCAACGTCACGCCCGACTCCTTCTCCGACGGCGGGCGCTGGGACGACACCGACCGGGCCGTCGCCCACGGCCTGGCGCTGCTCGCGGAGGGGGCCGACCTGCTCGACGTCGGCGGCGAGTCGACCCGGCCGGGTGCGACCCGTCCGCTGCTCGCCGAGGAGCTCGACCGGGTCGTCCCCGTGATCCGCGAGCTGGTGGCCGCCGGCGCCGCCGTCTCGGTCGACACGATGCGCCACGAGGTCGCCGCCGCCGCGCTGGCCGCCGGGGCGGTGATGGTCAACGACGTCTCCGGGGGCCTCGCCGACCCCGCCGTGCTCGACGTGGTCGCCGACGCCTCAGCGGCGTACGTCGCGATGCACTGGCGGGCGCACGCGCAGCAGATGCAGCAGCACGCGCAGTACGCCGACGTCGTCGCCGAGGTGCGCGAGGAGCTGGCGCAGCGGGTCGACGCCGCCGCGCGCGCGGGCGTCGACCTGGAGCGCCTGGTGCTCGACCCCGGCCTGGGGTTCGCCAAGACCGCCGACCACAACTGGGCGCTGCTGCAGCGGCTGCCGGAGCTCGGGGAGCTGGGGCTCCCGCTGCTGGTGGGCTCGAGCCGCAAGTCGTTCCTGGGCACGCTGCTGGCCGACGCCGACGGCACCCCGAGGCCGGTCGACGAGCGGGAGGACGCGGGCGTGGCGCTGACCACGCTGGCCGCCATGCAGGGCGTGTGGGGGGTCCGGGTGCACCAGGTCCGGGGCAGTCGCGACGCCATCCGGGTGCTGGAGCGGTGGTCGCGGACCCCGGGTAGGGTCGGTCCACGATGAGCCACTCCGCCTCCGCCGCGCCCCGCCGGCCCGACCGGCTCACGGTCCGGGGGCTGCGCTTCCAGGGCCACCACGGCGTCTTCGAGCACGAGCGTCGTGACGGCCAGGAGTTCGTGGTCGACGTGACGCTGCTCACCGACACCGAGCCCGCTGCGCTCACCGACGAGTTGCGCGACACGGTCGACTACGGGACGCTCGTGGAGCAGGTCCGAGCGGTGGTGCAGGGCGAGCCCGTCGACCTGATCGAGACGCTCGCCCACCGCATCGCCGAGGTGTGCTTGAGTCACCCGGCCGTGCTCGAGGCCGAAGTCACCGTGCACAAGCCGCACGCCCCGATCCAGGCGTCGTTCGACGACGTCACCCTGACCATCCTCCGGAGCCGACGAGGAGTCGTTTCGTGACCGAGTCACCCAATCCCAACATCGTCGACGCCGACAGCCTGACCGGCGAGATGCGACCCATCCGGCGCGCGGTGATCTCGCTGGGGTCCAACAAGGGCGAGCGCCACAACTCGCTGCAGGGCGCCGTCGACTCGCTCGCCGACACCCCCGACGTGTGGGTCACCTCGGTCTCGGCCGTCTACGAGACCGAGCCGGTCGACGCCCCCGAGGGCTCCAAGCCCTTCCTCAACGCCGTGCTGCTGCTCGACACCACGCTCTCGGCGCCGGTGCTGCTCGAGCGCGCGCTGGCGGTCGAGGCGGCCTACGGGCGCGAGCGCAGCGGCACCCCCAACGAGCCGCGCACCCTCGACGTCGACCTGATCGTGCTGGGCGACCGGCGCGCCGACGACCCCGACCTCACGCTGCCCCACCCCCGGGCCGCCGAGCGCGCCTTCGTGCTGGTGCCGTGGCTCGACCTGGAGCCCGATGCCGAGATCCCGGGCGTGGGCGCGGTCGCCGACCTCGTCGAGCAGACCGGTCGCGACGGCGTCGTGCGCCGCGACGACATCGAGCTCGAGCTCCACTGAGGCCCACGGCTTGACCGACCAGCCCGGGCGAGGGCCCGACGGCGGGTCCGAGGGGTCGCCCGACGGCGAGCAGCCCGGGAGCGTCCGGCCCACGGGCCACCGACCCCTGGCCGCCCTCGGCGTGCTGGGCCTGCTGGGCGGCTGGTCGGTGCGGCTGCTGGCGCTGCGCACCTCGCGACCCGAGCCCGACGTGCCGTGGACCTCGGTGGCGCTGCTCGCGCTGACCGCGGCGATCCTCGCGACCACCGCGCTGCTCACCCGCCGGGTCGTCCGGCGCGACCGGGGCCGGCTGCCCCACCACCACGCCGTCAACCGGCTGGTGCTGGCCAAGGCGTCCGCCCTGGTCGGGGCGCTGCTGCTCGGGGGCTACGCCGGCTACGCCCTTGCCCAGGTGGGCGTGGACACCCCGGCCTCCGGGACCCGGCTGCTGCTCGCGAGCCTCGCCGCCCTGGCGGCGCTGGCGATGATGACGGCCGCGCTGCTCCTGGAGCACGCGTGTCGCGTCCCACGTCGCGAGACCTAGCACCTACGCTGCCGGTCATGGCAGCGACGCCCGCGGGCCGCCCTCCGCTCCGGTCCCCACGCCGTCGTCGTCAGCGCAGCGTCCGGGTCAGCGTCGCGGTCTCGCTGCTCGGCGGTGCGACCGTCCTGGTCCTGCTGAGCCTGCCGACCCGCTCGCCGCTGTGGATGGGCCTGGCCTCGGTCAGCGCGCTGGTGCTGTCGTGGGCCGCGCTGCGCATGATGTGGTCGGAGGTGGCGCAGTCGCGCCGCGAGAACGCCGCCGACCGTGCGGCCGCGGCCCTCGCCTACCGCGACCTCTTCGTCACCCGGGCCGCCGAGCACGCCGAGTTCACGACCGCGATGACCGAGCGGCTGGCGCAGGCCACGCTCTCCCAGCGCTACCTCGAGGGGCAGGTGGCGCGGCAGTGCGCCCGCGCCGAGGCCGCCGAGGCCGAGCTCTGCCGCACCCAGGACCTGGCCCGCGAGCAGACCCGGCGCGACGAGGTGGGCGCCCGGCGCGACCCCGACGTCGCCGACCTGGCCGCGTGGGACGCCGAGGGCGCCCCAGTGACCCCGGTCGCCCCGGTCGCCCCGCGCTCGCTGCGCCGGGCCTGAGTCCTCACCCCTCGACCCGCAGCCGTGCCCGCTGCGCTGCCTCGTCGTCCCCGGGGGCGAGGAGGTCGCGGGTCCAGGCGAAGCTGCGGCACACCAGCGTGAGCCGCAGGTACGCCGTCTCGCCCGGCAGCGCCGTGGCGACCAGCGACGCGGCGACGTCCGCCGTGAGGGTGACGCGGGTGCCGTCGCGCTCCACCTGCAGCGGCAGCTCGACGTGGTGCTCGCTGTCCTCGGCCACGGCCAGGAGCCGCCACCGCGCCTCGTCGAGCACCCGCGGTCGCCTGGTGCGCAGGCCGACCTCGACCTGCACCTCCAGCCGGTCGGCCCCGGTCGCCGGCACGGTGAGCGCGCCGTCCCCGGACGCGAGGGCGTCCTCGTCGCGTCGCCACCGGCGGCGCCGCCGCAGCCCGGTCAGGTGCGCCTCGACGCGGGAGAGCGTGACCCGGCGCCGCTTGGTGCGCTGCGCCAGCTCGAGGACCCCGACCCAGTCGTCCTCGAAGCGCTGCACGCTGGTCGCTGTGGCCCTGCGCGCGGCCTCGCCGAGCCGGCGCGCCTCGTCGGGGTCGGTGAGCAGCCGCAGCACCGCGGCGGCCATCGCCTCGACGTCGCCGTGGGGGACCAGCAGCCCGTCGACGCCGTCGGTGACCTGCTCGCGGGGGCCGTACTTGATGTCGTAGGCGACCGCGGGGCAGCCGTGGCTCATCGCCTCCTGGATGCTCATGTTCCACGTCTCCGACTCGCTGGTCATCAGCGTGGCCGCGGCGCTCCAGAGCTGCTCCTTGGCCGCCGGGTCGTGGCCGTGCAGGGTGACGTGGCGCTCCAGCCCGCCCTCCGCGACGGCCCGCTCCAGGACCTCGCGCTCGGGCCCCTCGCCGTACACGTCGAGGTGCACCTCGGGCACCTGTCGTCGCACCCGGTCGACCACCGCCACGGCGTCGAGCAGGCCCTTGCCCGGCATCAGCCGGCACACGGTGACCAGGCGGTGGGGGTCACGGGTCACGGGGGGCGGCTCGGTCGGCGCGTCGACCGCGTTGGGCGCCACGGTCAGCTGCGGGGCCTCGCCGTAGCGCAGGGCCAGGTCGTGGCGCTGGCGCTCGGTCTGGGCCACCACGGCGTCGATCGAGGAGAGCTGGCGCAGCACGGCGCGGCTGTCGCGCACGAGCCGGGAGTTCCAGGCGTACGGCGGCGCCACGTGCACGCCGTGCACCACGAGGACGGTGTGCACGTGCGGCAGGCGCAGCGGCAGCAGGTGCATGCCCAGGGCTCGGGAGTCGACGAAGAGGAAGGTGGGGTCGCCCGCGGAGACGTGGTCGACCCACTGCTGCACCCACGACGCGTAGCTGTCGAAGGCGCCACGCGGCTCTCCGTCGCGGCCGACCCGCTCCAGGCTGCGCGGCCAGGTGCGGGAGAAGCGGTAGGCGAAGCGCGGCACCCGCAGGTACGGCGTCCCGTCGTCCCGGAGGTACTCGTGCACCACCAGGCTGTCGTCGGGCTCGCTGTGGACGTGGCGCCACGGACTGCCGTCGGGTCGCAGCTCGGTCGTGCGCCGCATCGTGGACGTCAGCAGCGGGTGCACCGGCTCCTCGACGGCGTGGTCCTCCCACCCGGTGGCGGCGTGGTCGTCGTACAGGTTGGTGACGGGGGTCTCGGGCAGCAGCAAGCCGCTCTCGCGGAGGGCGTCGAGCCGTGAGCGCCAGGTGGGGCGCGGGTTGAAGGTGAGGACCTCGGGCCGCAGCCCGAAGCGCTCGGCGAGCAGCCGGTTGCGCACGAGGGTGGCGCGGGTCTGGCCGCCGTAGTCGACCCCGACGTCGATCGGGGTCGAGAGGTAGCGACCCGGCGGCATCCGCTCGTCGCTCATCGCGTGGCATTGAATCATTGCCCTGGCCCGTACCCCGTGTCGGCGCGCGATCTGGCAGGATCGACCGGGTCAGCTGGCGGAAGTGGGGGCGGAGTCGTGCGGGTACCGGGTCCACGAGCGCCGCTGCGTGCGTTCCGGCGGCTGCAGCAGCGGGTCCAGCAGCAGCACCAGCGGATCGCCCGGCTGGAGACCGAGCTCGGTCGCCTCACCGCCCAGGTCGACTCGCTGGAGCGGATGCTCGCCGAGCAGTCCCGTCGCCCCTGACCCACCCCGGCGCTACGGGATCACGATCGTGGCGCGCACCAGGTTGTGGTCGGAGGGGAAGGTGCCCTTGGCGCGGAGCCGGCGCTTGTCGATCCAGGCCACGGTGGCGTACTCGGTGATGGTGAGCCGGTCGGAGGCGAAGATCCAGTCGATGACGTTGCCCTGCTTGCGCTTGTCGCGGTAGTAGCTCCAGGTCTTGACGTCCTTGCGGTAGCCGCTGAAGGAGTTGAGCCAGCCGTTGAGGACCCGCTTGGCGCGGGGCTTGCCGGGGTTCTGCTGGAAGCGCTGGTTCAGCGCGTCGGACATGCCGAACCGGCGGGTCAGCGGCAGCGTGCGCTTGGCCCACGTGGAGTACTTGGTGGTGTTGTAGTCGCCCACCGAGATGACCGGCAGGCTGCCTCGGTTGGCGCCGACCCACTCGAGCAGCTGGCGCCACTGCTTGGGGCGGTTGGTCTTGGAGTTCGGGTCCAGGTGGGTGTTGGTGAAGAGGAACTGCGAGCCCGTCGCGTTGATGCGGAAGACCGCCCACTCCAGGTAGCGGTCGTAGCCGCCGCGGGTCTGGTCGCGGTACTTCACCGAGCCCTTGCGGACCACCGAGACCCGGTCGGCGTTGTAGACGATCCGGTTGGACAGCGCGCTGCCGTGGTTGCGGTAGTCGCAGTTGGTGCCGCTCCAGGCGCGCTCGCAGTTGTAGGCCTCCGAGGTCGTCAGCCGGTAGTTGCCCCCCTTGCGCCGCAGGCCGTTGAGCACGTCCTCGTACTGCGTGGAGCCCGTGACCAGCTTGCTGCGGTGCACCGTGCTCGGGTTGGCCTCCTGTAGGCCGATCACGTCGAGCCGGCTGTCGTGGATCCGGTTGACCACGCCGTCGCGCCTCACCGCCCAGGTGCGGTGGGAGCCCCGGGCCGACTTGTCGGTCTGCACGCCGCCGATGTTGAAGCTGCCGACGCGCAGCGAGGTCGCGGACGCGGCCTCCGCGCGGTCGGCGGTCGTGGCGCCCGGGGCCAGGATGCCGGCGACCGACAGGCACAGGGACGTGGCGAGGACGATGAGTCCACGGTGACGCATGGGGAGAACCTCCAGGTAGGTATGTCCGAGTATGAGCAATTTCGGACCTGGGTGGGTCGAAATCCCAGGAACTGGACGCACCGGACTCCGCGGGCGGCTCGCCGCCGGCTCCGGGGCGACGCCGGGGCTCGGTGGGCGCTCCGGCGCACTAGGCTCGGCCGGGCGTCGTCCGTGAGCCCTGGGAGGTGGCATGTCGCAGCCGATCGATCGTGCGCGTCGCGCCGTCGGCGCCGTACGGCGCCGCCTGCCGGGCGGTCCGTCACGGGCCGCCGCACCGGCCGAGGCGGTCGGCGAGGCCGAGCTGCGCAAGCGACTCCGGGCCACCCGGCGCCGGCTCGCCAAGCAGCAGGTCCGCGCCGAGCAGCTGCGCGAGGAGCTCGCGGCGACCCGGGCGTCGCTGCGCGATCCCTTCCCCGAGCTCGAGGTGCCCGAGCGCGTGGAGCGCGTGATCACCTCGGTGCGGGCGCAGGGACTGTCCTACCTCAAGGCCCCCGACCTGCGGATGCTGGCGCGGGTGGTGGCGGAGACCGACCTCAGCGGCCGCGAGGGCGCGGTGCTCGAGTGCGGCACCGCCCGTGGCGGCTCGGCGATCGTGATGGCGGCCGCCAAGTCGCCCACGCGACCGATGCGGGTCTACGACGTCTTCGGCATGATCCCGCCGCCCTCCGAGCACGACGGTGACGACGTGGCGCGCCGCTACGCCGCGATCCAGGCGGGCGCGGCCAAGGGCACGGGCGGCGAGACCTACTACGGCTACCGCGACGACCTGCACGGCGAGGTGACGCGCTCCTTCGTCGAGCACGGTCTGACGCCGCAGGAGCACGCCGTCGAGCTGGTGCAGGGCCTCTTCGAGGACACCGTGCAGGTCGACGGCCCCGTCGCGCTCGCCCACCTCGACGGCGACTGGTACGAGTCGACGATGGTCTGCCTCGAGCGGATCTCGCCCCACCTGGTGCCCGGCGGCCGGCTGGTCATCGACGACTACTACTTCTGGTCCGGATGCCGCACGGCCGTCGACGAGTACTTCTCGGGCCGCGACGGCTACCGGCTCGAGCGCCGCGCACGGCTGCACGTCGTACGCCTGTGACCACGCTGCCCACAACGCCGGCGCCGGCCACGCCGCGCCGCCCCGCGCCCCGAGGAGAGCCATGAGGAGACTGACGCGCCGGCTGGCGGCGACCTACCTGCCCGACG
>JBQGFI010000519.1:0-2131 GCA_052040065.1 Marmoricola sp. | reverse complement strand
GGTCGAGCTGGTCGCCGTACTGGTCGACCAGGGCCGCGAGGGACTTCAGGGTGATCACGGGCGCGCGCTCCCTACCTGGGCCCGCTTCTGGACCCGTCGACGTGTGGTGCCTCAGGGAAGGTACCCAGCCGGGTCACGCCGCCTCGTCGCGGGCGAGCAGGTGGCGGCACAGCGCCGCCGCCGGCTCGGGCACGAGCGAGGCCAGCCGGCGCAGGTCGCCGCGGGAGAGCGGGTCCTCGCCCTGGAGCAGCGGACCCAACGCCGGCGCCTGCAGCAGCACCCGCCCCACCACGGGCCACAGGTCGACGGGCTCCTCGAAGTCCATCCGGGCCAGCCTGCCCTGCAGGTCGCCCGCGAGGGCGTCGCGCACCAGCGCGAAGCACACGCGCTGCTCCCGCCCGACCCGGCGCCGGAGGGTCTCGTCGTCGTCACCGTCGAGCGGCGGCTCGGAGCCCCAGCCGTGGTCGTGCGCGACCAGCAGCAGCAACCAGTCCTGCCAGGTCGCCGTGACGTCGGTCAGCGCCGCGAGCTCGTGCTCGAGGTCGGGTGGCTCCTCGTGCGGGTCCGGGTCGTGCCACGCGTCGACCACGGCGGCGAGCCAGTCCTCGGGGTGCCGCGCCACGCGGCGGGCGGTGCGCCCCGGCACGGCGAGCGCGCTCGACTCCAGCATCTCCCCGCCCTCGACCGGCACCAGCCTCCCGATCGCGTGCTGGCCCACCCCCACGACGTGAGCGCCTCCGAGGTCGGGCACCTCGTGCTCGTGCGCGGTCGCGAGGTCGCGCCACCGGAGCCGGCCCTCGCCGGCGCCGAGCAGCCGGAGTCCGCGCATCGGCACCCCCGCCCAGTCGCCGACGCGACCTGCTCGCGCCACCAGTCGCGGCGCGGCCACCTCGTCGAGGAAGAGGCGGAGTCCGCCGAGGTCGTGCAGCAGCAGCTGGCGGCGTACCCAGTCGAGCTCCGGGGCAGGGCGGTAAGGCTCCAGGTCCGCCGCCTCGTCCCACAGCTGCGCCGACCTCGCCACGGCCTCCGCGTCCAGCTCCGCCATCCCGGGAGCCTGTGAGCGCGCCGCCTGCTGCAGCACCCACCGCGCGTGCCCCCAGGCCGGGACGAGGCCGCCGAGGTGCGCCAGCTGGAAGAGCGTGTCGAGGCGCTCCGGCGCGACGAGGACCGGGTCCCCGCCGCCGCGCAGGTGCTCCACCACCACGCGGAGCGCCTCCACCTCACGGCCCTGGGACTCCCAGAGCGTGACCTCCAGCTCGATCTCGGCGAGGCGCTGTCGCTGCTCCCACGGTGTGCTCACCCGCGCCACCCCACCCCGCCCACGCCTCGAGCACCAGGGGTTCGGAGCGATCTGTGGACGACCCGGAAGCGGCTGATCCGTTGTCCACTGATGTCGCACAGGTGTTCTATTCGTGCTTGCGCGATCGTAGAATTCATGCATGGAGCCCAGCCCCTACCTCCCCAAGCGACAGGTCCTCGACGTCCTCGTCGAGGCCCGCACGGAGGAGCAGGAGGCCCAGGTGCGTCAGCTGCGGCTGGCGCTGCAGTGGGCGCTGCTCCACCCCGTCGCCGAGGGTGCGGCGTACGCAGGGTGGGGTGACGACGGCCTCGTCCTCGGCGACGGCGTCGAGGGCCCGGTCCCGTTGGCCGGTGACGGTGCCCCCCTGGTCGCGGCGGCCGCGCCGCTCGAGCTCGCCGCCGCGCTGGGTCGGCCGGTCGAGCACGCCCAGCAGCTGCTCGGCGACACCCTCGAGCTCGCCTTCCGCCTCCCGCGGCTGTGGGAGCTGATGTGCGAGGGCAGGATCCCGGTCTGGCGCGCCCGCGCGATCTCGCGGGAGACCCGCGACCTCGACCTCGACGCCGCCCTCCATGCCGACCGGCTGCTCTGCGCGGTCCCCGACCGGCTCGACCAGCTCTCGGCTGCGGGTGCGGCACGGCTGGTCCACGAGGCCCGGCTGCACGCCGACCCCGACCGCGCCCACGCCGACGAGGACGAGGCCCTGGCGCGTCGTGGGGTGTGGTTGCAGCGTGACGGTCGGGCGCCGGGTGTCACCGACGTCCACCTGACCCTCGACACCCCCGACGCGGTGGCATTCGACGCCACCGTCGCCCGACTGGCGGACGGGCTGAA
>JBQGFI010000518.1:0-4275 GCA_052040065.1 Marmoricola sp. | reverse complement strand
CACCCCCTCGTGGGTGCGCACGGTGCCGGTGCCGACGACGGGCTCGCGCACCGCCGCGCAGCAGGACGGGGTGCTGCACTTCCCGGTCGTCGACGACCTCGCGACGCTGACGTGGCTGGTCAACCTGGCCGCGCTCGAGCTGCACGTGCACCAGTGGACGGTCACCTCGCGCGGACGGCCGCGCACCCCCGACCGGCTGGTCGTCGACCTCGACCCCGGCGAGCCGGCGGGCCTGGGGGAGTGCGCCCAGGTCGCGCTGCTGGTGCGCGAGCGGCTGGCGGCCGACGGGCTGCGGTGCTCGCCGGTGACCAGCGGGTCCAAGGGCCTGCACGTCTACGCCGCCCTCGACGGCCGGCGCAGCAGCGACGAGGTGCGCGACTACGCCAAGCAGGTCGCCGAGGAGCTCGAGGCCTCGCACCGGCAGCTCGTGGTCTCGCAGATGACCAAGGCGCGCCGGGGCGGCAAAGTCTTCCTCGACTGGTCGCAGAACACCGGCTCGAAGACCACGATCGCGCCCTACTCGCTGCGGGGACGCGAGCTGCCCACCGTCGCGGCGCCGCGCACCTGGGCCGAGGTCGAGGCCGGCGCCGACGACCCGCTGGCGCTGGAGCACCTGCGCATGGAGGACGTGCTCCAGCGGGTGGCCGACCACGGCGACGTCTTCGACACCGCCGCGCGGGCCTAGGGGCGCGAGCGCATGGTCATCACCATCGCCAGCAGGCCGCCGGCGAAGATGAGCAGCCCGACCAGGGCCAGGAGCAGCAGGCTCGTGGGGGCGCCGACGTCGGGCAGGACCGCGGTCAGGGGGTGCGCGTGGGGTGCCACGTGCTGCTCCTTCCACCCCCCACGAGTGTGATCGGCGCCACCCTAGGTCGGATTCGCCGATCCGCACCGAAGGCACCGCAAGAATCTCGAAAGTACGCGAACCTCGCACGGACGAAGGCACCGACACCGGGAGAAATCCTCCCGACGTAGTGTGGTGACCGTCACGTCGAGCGCGGTGCCGAGGCCCGCGCGGAGGCGGTCCACCGTGCAGCTGCGCGACCAGGTCTACGTCGACGGCGCCTGGGTGCCCTCGACCGGCAGCGGCGTCATCGACGTCGTCGACGCCAGCACCGAGGAGGTCTACGGCCAGGTGGCCGAGGGCACCGCCGACGACGTCGACCGTGCCGTCGAGGCCGCGGTGGCGGCCGTCGGGGGCTGGTCGCAGACGCCGCGCGACGAGCGGCTGAAGGTGATGCAGGCGATCGCGCAGGGGCTGGCCGACCGCAGCGACGACATCGCCGAGACGATCGCGCACGAGGTCGGCATGCCCGTGAAGTGGGCCCGCCGCATCCAGGCCGGGCTCCCGGTGGCCAACGCGCAGGCCCAGGTGCAGCTGCTCTCGGACCTGGAGACCGAGCAGCGGATCGGCAGCTCCCTGGTGGTGCGCGAGCCGATCGGGGTCGTCGGCTGCATCACGCCGTGGAACTACCCGCTGCACCAGGTCGTCAACAAGGTGCTGCCCGCGATCGCGGTCGGCTGCACCGTGGTGCTCAAGCCGAGCGAGGTGGCGCCGCTCTCGGCGTACCTCTTCGCCGAGGTGCTCGACGCCGCCGGCGTGCCGCCGGGGGTCTTCAACCTCGTCAGCGGCACCGGCCCCGTCGTGGGCGAGGCCATCGCCTCGCACCCGGGCGTCGACATGGTCTCCTTCACCGGCTCCACGGGCGCCGGCAAGCGGGTCAGCGAGCTGGCCGCCCAGACGGTCAAGCGGGTCGCCCTCGAGCTCGGTGGCAAGTCGGCCAACGTCTTCCTCGACGACGCCGACTTCGCCCGTGCGGTGCCGCCGGGGGTGCGCCACGGCTGCTTCATCAACTCCGGCCAGACCTGCTCCGCGCTCACCCGCATGGTCGTGCCGCGCGAGCGCCAGGCCGAGGTCGTCGAGCTGGCGCGACAGACCGCCGAGTCGATCGTGCTCGGCCCTGCCGCCAGCGAGGACTCCGACCTCGGCCCGCTCGTCTCGTCCACCCAGCGCGACCGGGTGCGCGGCTACATCCAGCGCGGCATCGACGAGGGCGCGACCCTGGTCACCGGCGGGGTGGAGCCGCCCGACGGCCTGGAGACCGGCTACTTCGTGCGCCCCACCGTCTTCGCCGACGTCACCAAGGACATGACCATCGCCCAGGAGGAGATCTTCGGTCCGGTGCTGGTGGTGATGCCCTACGACGACGAGGACGAGGCGCTCGAGATCGCCAACTCGACCGTCTACGGCCTCGCCGGTGGCGTGCAGTCGGGCTCGCTGGAGCGCGCCACCGCCTTCGCCCGGCGGATGCGCACCGGCCAGGTCGAGGTCAACGGCGGCGCCTTCAACATCCAGGCGCCCTTCGGGGGCTACCGGCAGTCGGGCAACGGCCGCGAGCTCGGACCCTTCGGCCTCGAGGAGTTCCTCGAGGTCAAGAGCCTGCAGCTGCCGAAGCCGAGGGACTGAGCCCGCCGCGACCGCGGTCGAGCAGGGTCGCGGTCATCGGCAGCAGCAGCACGGTCACGGCCCCGCCGGCGACGAGCAGCGACGCGCTCGCGCTCGTCATGGTGCCGTTGGCGACCGCCGCCGAGGTGACCGCGACGATGATCGGCAGCCCGGTGGCGCCGTACAGGCCGAGCCGGAGGCTGTCGCGCCGGCTGAACTGGCGCTCCGTGCTCCCGGGGGCGCGCTGCCACCGGGTGGCCAGGTAGACCGGCACGCCGCGCACCAGCAGGATCAACAGCACGAAGAAGGCCAGGGCCAGCGGCGCGGCGGCCACCGCGGCGGGGTCGATCGCCATGCCCGAGGTCACGAAGAAGACCGGGATCAGCAGCCCGAAGGCCAGACCGTCGAGCTTGTGCTCGAGGTCCGCGTCGCCCTCCGGGACGAGGCGCCGCAGGATCAGCCCGGCGGCGAAGGCACCGAGCACGGCGTCGAGGTCGAAGGCGCTCGCGAGCACCAGCAGCGTCACGAGCAGCAGGATGGTCAGCCGGACCGTGGTCTGCCCCGTCGTCCGCGACCCGGCGCGGACGTGGCGCAGCAGCCGGCTCGTGGTCCGGTCCAGCCGGGTCCACGGGAGGGCCACGGCGAGCGCGGCGACGGCGAAGAGCGCCAGCACCACCAGGGCGCTGGGCACGTCACGGCCGCTGAGCAGCAGCGTCATCGCGATCACCGGCCCCAGCTCCCCGAGCGCGCCGTGGTTGAGCAGCGTGGCGCCGAAGGGCGAGCCCAGCTGGCCGCCGTCGCGCAGGATCGGCAGCAGCGTGCCGAGCGCCGTCGAGGTCAGCGCGATGGCGACCGCCGTCTCGGCCTGCATGGCGCCGGTGAGGCCGAGCAGCCCGATGACGGCGAAGGCGGCCGTCAGCGACACCAGCCACGTCACCAGCGCCCGGCGCCCGCCGGGGCCGGTGACCTCGTCGAGCTCGATCTCGTAGCCGGCGAGGAGGAAGAGCATCCCCAGCCCCAGCTCGGCGAGCAGCCCGACGGCCTCGCCGGTCTCCGCCAGGCCGAGCGCGTGGGGGCCGACCAGGACACCGAGCCCGAGGAGCAGCACCACCTCGGGGACGAGCCGGCGCGGCACCAGTCCCGACAGCAGCGGCGCCGCCACCGCGCAGAGCGCGATCCAGAAGACCGAGGTCGCCGGGTCCGCTGGCGTCATCCCCGCACCCTAGGGCGTGCGGCGCCGTCCGGGGGCGGGCTCGACGACCCGCAGGGTGGCCAGCGTCGGGTCGGCGGCGTAGGCGATGCGCACCCCCGACTCCCGGGCCGCGCGCAGCGCCGCCAGCGCCGCGGCCGTGACCTGCTCCCCGGGGGCCAGCACCGGGATGCCCGGCGGGTACGGCGCGATGAGCTCGGCGCAGACCCGCCCCACGGCCTCGTCGGCCGGCACGGTCCGGTGCGCCGCGAAGTACGCCGCCCGCGGCGACATCTCCGGCACCGGCGCCACGGCGTACGCCGCGGGGCCGACGACCGCGCGGGGCTCGCCGCGGTGGCGCGCCACCGACCTGACGAGCGCGGCGACGAGGGCGTCGAGGGTCTCGGCCGTGTCGGCCAGCGACACGACCGCCACGAGCAGGTCGCGCTCGGCCGCCTCGACCGGCAGTCCTTCTGCCAGCAGGTCGCGCTCGACCGCGATGCCGTCGGCACCGGTGCCGTGCAGCAGCACGGTGAGCTTGAGCGGGTCGACGTCGGGTCCGTCGAGCACCACCAGCCCCTCGACCTCGGCGAGCCGGTCACGTGCGCGCCGGGTCGCCCCGACGACCGGGCCCAGCAGT
>JBQGFI010000517.1:0-5309 GCA_052040065.1 Marmoricola sp. | reverse complement strand
GCGGCCTCGGCGGCCTCCCCGTTGGTCGCACCGATGTAGACGGTGCCGTCGTCCTCGATCGACAGCGAGGCGCCGGTGTCGTCCTGGATCTGGTTGATGACCTTGCCCTTGGGGCCGATGACCTCGCCGATCTTGTCGACGGGCACCTTGACGGTGATGATGCGCGGCGCGTGCACCGACATCTCCTCGGGCGCGTCGATCGCCTCGGCCATCACCTCGAGGATCGCCAGGCGCGCGTCGCGGGCCTGGGTCAGCGCGGCGGCGAGCACCTCGGCGGGGATGCCGTCGAGCTTGGTGTCGAGCTGCAGCGCGGTCACGAACTCCTTGGTGCCGGCGACCTTGAAGTCCATGTCGCCGAAGGCGTCCTCGGCCCCGAGGATGTCGGTCAGCGCGACGTACTCGGTCTTGCCGTCGACCTCGCCGGAGATCAGGCCCATCGCGATGCCCGCGACCGAGGCCTTCAGCGGCACGCCGGCCTGCAGCAGCGAGAGCGTCGAGGCGCAGACCGAGCCCATCGAGGTCGAGCCGTTGGAGCCCATGGCCTCGGAGAGCTGGCGGATCGCGTAGGGGAACTCCTCGCGGGTGGGCAGCACGGGCAGGATCGCGCGGCGCGCGAGCGCACCGTGGCCGACCTCGCGGCGCTTGGGCGAGCCCACGCGGCCGGTCTCGCCCGTGGAGAAGGGCGGGAAGACGTACTTGTGCATGTAGCGGCGGTGCTTCTCCGGGGAGAGCGTGTCGAGCTGCTGCTCCAGCTTGAGCATGTTCAGCGTCGTGACACCCAGGATCTGGGTCTCGCCGCGCTCGAAGAGCGCCGAGCCGTGCACCCGCGGGATGACCTCGACCTCGGCGGCGAGGCTGCGGATGTCGGTGAGGCCACGACCGTCGATGCGGACCTTGTCGCGCAGGACGCGCTCGCGCACGAGCGACTTGTTCAGCGAGCGGAACGCCGCGCCGATCTCCTTCTCGCGACCCTCGAAGTCACCGGCGATCTTCTCGAGCAGGCCCGCCTTGATGTCGTCGAGGCGGTCCTCGCGCTCCTGCTTGCCACCGATGGTCAGGGCGGCGGCGGTGTCCTCGCGGACGGCGCTCTCGACGGCGGCGTACACGTCGTCCTCGTAGTCGAGGAAGATCGGGAACTCCTGGACCGGCTTGGCGGCCTGGGCGGCGAGCTCGGCCTGGGCCTCGCACAGCTGCTTGATGAAGGGCTTCGCGGCGTCGAGGCCGCCGGCGACGACCTCCTCGGTCGGGGCCTGCTTGCCCGAGCGCACCAGGTCGTAGGTGGTCTCGGTGGCCTCGGCCTCGACCATCATGATCGCGACGTCACCGGTCTCGGTGACCCGGCCCGCGACGACCATGTCGAAGACGGCGTCCTCGAGCTGGCTGTGCGAGGGGAAGGCGACCCACTGGTCGTCGATGAGGGCCACGCGGGTGCCACCGACCGGGCCGGAGAAGGGCAGGCCGGAGAGCTGGGTGGACGCCGAGGCGGCGTTGATGGCCAGCACGTCGTAGGGCTGGTCGGGGTCGAGCGCCAGCACGGTGATGACGACCTGGACCTCGTTGCGCAGGCCCTTCTTGAAGGTCGGGCGCAGCGGGCGGTCGATGAGGCGGCAGGTGAGGATGGCGTCCTCGCCGGGCCGGCCCTCGCTGCGGAAGAACGAGCCGGGGATCTGGCCCACGGCGTACATCCGCTCCTCCACGTCGATGGTGAGCGGGAAGAAGTCGAAGTGGTCCTTGGGCTGCTTGCCGGCGGTCGTCGCCGAGAGCAGCATCGTCTCGTCGTCGAGGTACGCCGTCACGGCGCCGGCGGCCTGCCGGGCCAGCAGGCCGGTCTCGAACTTCACGGTGCGCTGGCCGAAGGAGCCGTTGTCGATCACGGTCTCGACGGCGAGCACGTCAGGGGTTTCGGACAAGGTGGAAGTCTCTCTCTCGAGGCGAAACGATCCGCGAGCCTCACGCCACGTCCGGTCTTCGATCGAGGCGCACCGGCGACTCGCGTCGACGGGGGGCCACTACCGGAGACCGGGCCCGCGGGCCACGGTTCGCTCCTGGGTGTTCGGGATGTGTTCAGTTGTCGCTATTCAAGCGCAACGGCCCATCCGCGAGGCGGATGGGCCGTCGGTGTCAGCGTCGGAGGCCGAGGCGCGAGACGATCGAGCGGTAGCGCTCGATCTCGGTCTTCTCCAGGTAGTTCAGGAGACGACGGCGCTGGCCGACCAGGAGCAGCAGGCCACGACGGCTGTGGTGGTCGTGCTTGTGCTGCTTCAGGTGCTCGGTGAGGTGGGAGATGCGGTGGCTGAGCAGCGCGATCTGCACCTCGGGGGAACCGGTGTCGCCCTCGGTGGTGGCGTACTCGGCGATGATCTTCTTCTTGGTCTCGGCGTCGGTACCGATGGACACGCTGGACTGCCTCTCTCACTCGTTGCGCGGCGCGCCGGGGCCTGTTCACCCGGGCACTCTGGATCCGCGGCCGTTCGTACGGCGGTGCTGCGGCGCGCCTGCGGCACGCAGGTGCCGGCGCGACAGCCTCGCCAGATTAGCAGCGCGGCGCGGGGGCTCCCTAATCGTGGGCGTACGGCGACAGCACGGCACGCACGTCGACGAGCCGCGGTCGGGCGGCGGGGTCCTGGGCGAGGCAGGCGAGCAGCAGCTCGGCGACGTCGGCGGGGAGGTGGTCGGGCAGGCGGGGCGGGCGCGGGGCGCGGCGGTGCAGCACCGGGATGCGGCGGCGGGAGTCCCAGGTGGCCTCGTCGCCGAAGGGCAGCTCGCCGGTGAGCGCGTCGACGAGGGTGACGCCGAGGCCCCACACGTCGGTGGCGGTGCCGAGGCCGACGCCGCGCGCCTGCTCCGGCGCCAGGTAGCCCCGCGTGCCGGCGCCGCGCCGTCCGGCGCCGGGTCGGCCCACCAGGCTCAGGTCGATGAGCGTGACCCGGCCGTGGTCGACCACCACGTTGGCGGGCTTGAGGTCGAGGTGGAGCCAGTCGTGGCGGTGCAGGTAGCCGAGCACCGAGCACAGCTGCAGCGCCAGGCCGGCGGCGTCGGGCAGGGCCAGCGGGTCGTCCTCGACGAGGGCGGCCAGCGTGGCGCCGGGGAGCACCTCGAGCACCACGGCGGGCGGGTCGTCGTGGGCCTCGTAGGCGCGGACCAGGTGCGGGTGGGCGAGGGTGGTGAGCACGTGGCCCTCGCGCCGCGTCGCCTCCACCACGCGCTCCTCGTGGCGGCGGTCGGGGCGCAGCACCTTGACCACGCAGCGGCAGTCGCGCTCGTAGGAGTAGACGTCGTAGGTGTCCATGCGGCGGCCGTGGGCCAGCAGCCCGACCACCTCGTAGCCGGGCAGCACCTGCTCGCCGGGGCGCACCACGTCGGCGAGCAGCGCCGGGTCGGTCTCGCCGCTGTCGGGTCCGGGGCCGCGCACGAGACCGATCATGCGGGCACCCCGGTGGAGACCGCCAGCGGCGCCGTCGGCGGCGGCTCGGCCCCGGCGGCCGCGAGCGTGGAGAGGTCGACGACGCGGTCGACGTACGGCAGCACGCGGGGGTCGTGGGTGAGCACGAGCAGCGTGCGGGCGCGGTCACTGGTCAGCGGCTCGAGGAGGGCCGCGGCGGCGGCGTCGTCGAGGCCGGTGGTGGGCTCGTCGAGCACCAGCAGCGGGGTGTCGCGGAGCAGCGCCCGCGCCACGCAGAGCCGCTGCCGCTGACCACCGGAGAGCAGTCGGCCGCGCTGGCCGATCCGCGCGTCCAGTCCGTGCGGCAGGGCGTCGACCAAGGCGGTCGCACCCGCGCGTCGCAGCGCGTCGCGCAGCTGCGCCTCGTCGGCGTCGGGACGGGCGAGCAGCAGGTTGTCGCGCACCGAGGCGTCCAGCAGCAGCGCCTCCTGGAGCACGATGGAGACCGTGCCCCTCACCGACTCCAGGGTGTGGTCGGCGAGGTCGTGGCCGGCCAGCCGCACGGTGCCCGTGCTGGGCTCGAGGT
This sequence comes from Marmoricola sp., assembly GCA_052040065.1. Lineage (GTDB taxonomy): Bacteria > Actinomycetota > Actinomycetes > Propionibacteriales > Nocardioidaceae > Marmoricola. The sequence goes on along the minus strand of JBQGFI010000517.1, from coordinate 1,341 downwards.
GGCGGGTCAGCAGGTAGGCGAGCGTCGACTTGCCGATGCCCGACGGTCCGACGACCGCGACCCGCTCCCCCGCGGCGACCTCGAGGTCGAGGTCGCGCAGCACCGGCGGGCCGTCCGGGTACGCCGCCGTGACCCCGCGCAGCGACACGGCGGCCGCACCGGCCGGCGCGGGGATCGCGGTGGCGCCGGGGCGGTCCTGCGGCGGCTGCTCGTCGAGCAGCTCGACGACGCGCTCGATGCCGGCGGTGGCGGAGAAGAGGTCGGGCAGCAGCTCACCGAGCTCGCGGGCCGGCTTGTAGCACTGCACCAGCAGGGTCATGAAGGCGAGCAGGCCGCCCAGGGTGAGCCGGTCGGTGGCGATCGTCCAGACGCCCAGGCTCACGACGAGCAGGACGCCGACGAGCTCGACGAGGTCGATGATCGGCACGAAGACCGCGCGCACCCGGCTGGAGGCGAGCGAGGCGTCCATCATCGCGCGGTTCTGCGCGTGGTAGCGGCGGTGGGCCTGGCGCTCGGCGCCGGCCGTCTGCACCAGCGCCGCACTGCCGAGGGTCTCCTCGCTGACCGAGCCGAGGGCACCTCGCCGGCGGCTGCTCTCGCGGGAGAGGTCGCGCACGAAGCGCGCGAAGGCGGCGGAGACCCACCAGAAGCCGGGCACGACCACGAGGGCCGCGAGCGCGAGCTCCCAGGAGAGGTAGAAGAGCGCGCCGACGTAGAAGACCAGGCGCACCACGGCGGAGAAGCCGTCGGTGAGCTGGGCGACCATGAAGCGCTCGACCTGCGAGATGTCGCTGGAGAGGCGCTGCAGCACGTCGCCCAGGCGGCGCTGGGCGAGCACGGGCAGCGGCAGCGAGAGCGCGTGGCGGAAGGCCTTGCCGCGCAGGCGCAGCAGGAAGGACTGGGTGATCCAGGTGCCGAGGTAGTCGTCGGCGCCGGAGACCACGGCGGAGAGCAGGTTGAGGCCGACGTAGAGCCCGACGATGCCGAGCAGGGGGCCGAAGTCGGCGGGCACGAGCACCTGGTCGACCAGGCGCTGGAAGAGCAGGATCTCGACCACGGAGATCGCGGGGAGCGCGGCGAGGAAGAGCATGCTCAGCGCGATCCAGCCGCGGTAGGGGCGCAGGTCGGGCCAGAAGCGGCGCACCACCTCGCGCAGGGTCATCGGCGGTGCCTCGTCGACCACGGGGGCCTCGTCGGCGCGAGGCCGCAGCAGGGCGACCGCGCGCTGCCAGGACTTCATCCAGGATCTCCTTCGGACGTGCCACGGCGGACGGGTGGCCCCAGGGGGCCGGGCCACCCGTCCGTCGCGGTGGTGCCTCAGCTCGAGCGGCTGCTGCGGCT
>JBQGFI010000516.1:0-1685 GCA_052040065.1 Marmoricola sp. | reverse complement strand
GGTCGCCGCCTCGATCCTGCTCGCCCACGCCGACGCCGAGCAGCACCGCGACCCCGAGGCCTTCCGCCCCGAGCGCTTCGCCGACGGCGAGGTGGCGACCAACACCTGGATCCCCTTCGGCGGGGGCGTGCGGCGCTGCATCGGCGCCGGCTTCTCGCTGATGGAGGGCGTGGCGGTGCTGCGCGAGGTGCTCACCACCCACGAGCTGGTGCTCCCCGCGGGGGAGGCCGACAGGGAGCACCCCCGGGTCCGCAACATCACCAGCGTCCCCGACCGCGGCGCGCGCGTCGTCGTCCGTAGGCTCGGGGCGTGAGGTTCGAGCGCAAGCACGCCCTGGTCCTCCTCGCCGTCGCGGCGTGGAACGTGGTGACCTACGCGCAGTTCACCCGGGCGCTGGTCACCACCGAGGAGGACCGCCCGCCGGCGTACTTCGTGGCCCACGGTGTGCTGATCGTGGTCAACCTCGTGATCGCCGCGGTGCTCGGTCGGTGGGGCTGGCGCGCGCTGCGCGCCACGCGCGACTGAGCGGCCCGACGGCCCCGGTCACCGCCACGTCTCGGCGTGGTCACGATTCGGCATACCTGCGCACCGGTTGCTTGACCCTGACCACTACCCGGGCGCAACGTGCCTTGACCGCGCCGCCGGGGTCCTCGACCCGGGCGGCCCCGCCCGCACGTCGACCCTCCGGAGGCCGCGCTGAGCACGATGGACGAACCCGGAGCCATGACCGCCGATCCCGAGGCGGTGGTGGCCGGTGAGTCGCACATCCAGGGACGCTCGCTCAGCCAGATCGCGTGGGGCCGGCTGCGCCGCGACAAGGTGGCGCTGACCGGCGCGGCCTTCATCGTCCTCCTGGTGCTGCTCGCGATCTTCGCCCCCCTGGTCACCCGGGTGTGGGGCGGCGACCCCAACGAGTACCACCAGGACCTGGTCAACCCGGCCCTCGGCGGCATCCCCTACGGCGCCTGGGGCGGGATGAGCTGGGAGCACCCGATGGGGGTCGAGACGGTCAACGGGCGCGACATCTTCAGCCGGGTCGTCTACGGCGCGCGCATCTCGCTGCTGATCGCCATCCTGGCGACCACGCTCTCGGTGGTCATCGGCACCACCGTCGGCGTGATCTCCGGCTTCTTCGGCGGCTGGGTCGACGCGGTGCTCTCGCGGCTGATGGACGTCTTCCTCGCCTTCCCGCTGCTCGTCTTCGCCATCGCGCTCTCCGGCGTGGTCCCCGACCAGGCCTTCGGGCTGTCCGGGCTCCGGCTCGACCTGACCCTGCTGATCTTCATCATCGGCTTCTTCAGCTGGCCCTACCTCGGCCGCATCGTGCGCGGGCAGACCATCTCGCTGCGCGAGAGGGAGTACGTCGAGGCCGCCCGCAGCCTGGGGGCCCGGTGGCCCTACATCCTGCGCACCGAGCTGCTGCCCAACCTGCTGGCGCCGATCCTGGTCTACGCGACGCTGAACATCCCGACCACCAGCCACTTCGAGGCGGCGCTGGCGTTCCTCGGCGGGGGCGTGCCCCCGCCGACCGCCAGCTGGGGCGGCATGCTCGCCGACGCCGTGAAGTTCTACACCGTGCCGCACTTCATGTTCTGGCCCGGACTCGCGATCTTCCTGACCGTGCTGTCGTTCAACCTGCTCGGTGACGGCCTGCGCGACGCGTTCGACCCCAAGAGCAGCCGGTG
>JBQGFI010000515.1:0-4778 GCA_052040065.1 Marmoricola sp. | reverse complement strand
GGGCGGTAGCCGCGCAGCGCCATGCCGACCGCGGTGCCGACGATGCCCGACTCCGCGAGCGGGGAGTCGATGACGCGGTCCTCGCCGAAGTCCTTCTGCAGGCCGTCGGTGATGCGGAAGACGCCGCCGAGCTTGCCGACGTCCTCGCCCATGACGAGCACCTTGGGGTCGTCCTCCATCGCCCGGCGCAGCCCCATGTTGAGGCCCTTGGCCAGGGTGATCCTGGTGGTCCGCTGCCCGCTCATCGACCTGCCCCCTCGAAGGACTCCAGGTAGGCCGCGTAGCCCTCGCGCTGCGCCCGCAGCTCGGGGGTCTCCTCGGCGTAGACGTGGTCGAACATCGCCGACGGCGCCGGGTCGGGCAGCGCCTTGCAGCCCTCGCGGAGCCGGTGGCCGAGGTCGTCGGCCTCCTGCTTCAAGGTGGCCTGGAAGTCGTCGTCGATCAGGCCGTTGCGGCGCAGGTAGACCTCGAGCCGGGCGATGGGGTCCTTGAGCTTCCAGTGCTCGACGTCGTCGGTGACGCGGTAGCGCGTCGGGTCGTCGGTCGTGGTGTGGGCGCCCATGCGGTAGGTGTAGGCCTCCACCAGCGTGGGGCCGCTGCCCTCGCGCGCCCGCTGCAGCGCGGCCTGGGTCACGGCGTACGTCGCGAGCACGTCGTTGCCGTCGACGCGGACGCCGGGGAAGCCGAAGCCGAGCGCCCGCTGGTAGAGCGGGATCCGGCTCTGCCGCTCGATGGGCTCGGAGATCGCCCACTGGTTGTTCTGGCAGAAGAAGACGACCGGCGCCTGGTAGGAGGCGGCGAAGATGAACGCCTCGTTGACGTCGCCCTGGCTGCTCGCCCCGTCGCCGAAGTGGGCGACGACGGCGGTGTCGCGCTCGGGGTCGCCGGTGCCGACGGCGCCGTCGCGCTGGACGCCCATGGCGTACCCGGTCGCGTGCAGCGCCTGGGCGCCGATGACGATCGTGTAGAGGTGGAAGTTGTTCTCCCGCGGGTCCCAGCGACCGTGGTCGACGCCGCGGAAGAGCCCGAGCAGGTCGAGCGGGTCGACGCCCTTGCACCACGCGACGCCGTGCTCGCGGTAGGTCGGGAAGACGTAGTCCTGGGGGCGCAGCGCGCGACCGCAGCCGATCTGCGCCGCCTCCTGCCCGAGCAGCTGCGCCCAGATGCCGAGCTCGCCGTGGCGCTGCAGCGCCGTGGCCTCGGTGTCGAGGCGGCGCACGAGCACCATCTCGCGGTAGACGCCGCGGATCTGCTCGGCCGAGAAGTCGAGGTCGAACTCGTCGTGGTGGCGGCGCTCACCCTCCGGCGTCAGCAGCTGCACCAGCTCGGGGCCGCCGTCCTGCTGCTGCGGCCCGAAGACCTCCGCGAGGTCGGGACCGAAGTCGGGACCGGGGTTCGGGGTAGGCGTCATCGCCGCTCCTTCGTCGTCTCGCACCGCCGCGGGGTCACCGCACCGGCGTCCGTCAGCGCTCGGGGCGGCGAGGGGTGGTGCCGCGACCGGGCAGAGCCAGGCGGTGTGACCGGGGCCACACCGTGGGAGAAACCTACCGTGCGGTCAGGTAGTGGCGGAAATCGCCGCGGCGGCGACGCCTGCTCACAGGGCGCGGTCGACGCGCGTGTGGTAGCGACGGCCGACCTTGCCGCCCGCCATCGCGGCCAGCAGCGTGCCGCCGAGGACGACGGCGAGGCTGATCGCGCCGGCCACGGTGAGGTCCTGGGTGGTGACCGACAGCGTGGGCAGGTCGGCGCCGTCGAGCACCTGGTAGCGCTCCCCCGCGATCCAGCCCGCGACCGCGGCGAGCACCGCGAAGAGCAGCGCCAGGAGCCAGACGGCGAGGCCCTGGCGGCCGCCGTCGAAGCGCGACATCCGCCCGGCGACGTAGCCGCCGGAGTAGTAGGCGACGAGGAGCACGGCCAGCAGCACCAGGCCGGTCACGATGCCGGCGGTGGTCAGGTCGGCCCCGGCCTGCAGGTCCTCGACCGACACGGTCGCGCCCACCACGGCGTACACCGCGCCCAGCAGCGCCGACAGCAGCACCGTCATGCCCACGGCGACCATCCAGCCGAAGAAGGCGGCCCCGACGTTGACCCCGCCGAAGCGCTCGTACGCCGGGTCGACCGGCTCGGACGCCGGCGCCACCTGCCCGTCGTGCGTGGGCGAGCCGACGGGCTCCCCGGTGCCGTCCTCGGGACGGTTGCGTCGCATGCTGACCATGGCTCCTCCTCGAGCAGTCCCCCAGTGTGTCCCCGCGGGTCCACCCTCCCCCGTGGCCGAGCCGCAGGCGGGAGCGAAACGCCGACGTGACACGGGGTACCCCCGACGCACCACCACGCACCAGGACTCGGGAAGGGACCACCATGGCCATCCGCAAGGGCAGCAAGGTCAGCTGGAAGTGGGGCAGCAGCACCGCCGAGGGCACCGTGCAGAGCACCCACCACGAGAAGGTCAGCCGGACGTCGAAGGGCGAGGAGGTCACCCGCGACGGCAGCAAGGACAACCCGGCGTACGTCATCGAGCAGGAGGACGGCACCACGGTGCTCAAGCTCAAGAGCGAGCTGCAGGAGTCCTAGGCCGCGGGGCCGGCGACGAAGCGCTGGAGCAGCGCGACGAGCCGCTCGCGCTCGGCGGCGTCGAGGTCGCCGAGCACCTTGTCCATGACGCCTCCGGCCGCGCTGCCGGCCTCGCGCAGCACCTCGCCCGACCCCGGGGTGAGGTGCAGCAGCTGGGTGCGCCGGTCGGTCGTCGATCGCCGGCGCTCGACCAGGCCGAGGCGCTCGAGCTCGTCGACGATCTGCACCGTGCTGGCCGGGGTGACGCCGAGGGCGCGGGCCAGCGCGACCTGCGGCACCGGACCCAGGGCCCGCAGCGCGGTCGAGGAGCCGAGGTGGCGGGGCTCGAGCCCCCACGGCTCCAGCGCCGCCAGCACGTCGCGGTGCGCGACGGCGTGGGCCTTGACCACCAGGAACCCCAGTGCCGAGCGCAGTTCGGCGGGCGTCTCGGGCGAGAGCCGGGGCTCCACGACGCGGCGCAGCAGGGCGGCGAGGTCGGCGCGGTCACCCTCGCCCAGCCCGGGCGACACCGCGCGCTGGACCCGCAGCACGTGCTCGCGCCACGACGCCTCGGCGCTCGCCCCGGCCGGCGTGCGGGAGAGCGCGTAGGAGCGGCGGTCCTCGGGGTTGCGGACGCGCTCGACCAGTCCGGCCGCGGCGAGGTCGCCCGCGACCTTGGTCATCGTGGTCCGGCTCACGGCGACGCCGTCGGCGAGGTCCTGCTGCGAGCGCACGGCGCCGCCCTTGAGCGCGAGCAGCACGGCGTAGGCGTGCACGTCGACGTCGCCGGGCAGCTGGGCCGCGGCCGTCGCCGTGACCCGGGCGGCGGCGCGCCAGAGCAGGTGGCCTGGCAGGACGGCGAGCTCGGGGAGCAGGGGGCAGGCACCCGCGGAGGTCGACTCGCTCACACCCGTACCTTCCCAGATCGTCAGGCACTTGACGGATCCTCGCTGCGGCGTATCGTACGTCACGTGATCGTTAAGCCCTTGACGGTTGCTCCGCGTCCACGTCACGAGGCCCCATGACCGACACCTCCCTGGCGCCCGCCCACCGCGCCGACCGCCCCGCCACCGACCCGAAGTGGTGGACCCTCGCCGCCGTCTGCCTCGGCGTCTTCATGCTGCTGCTCGACATCACGATCGTGAACGTCGCGCTGCCGGACATCCAGACCGAGCTCGACGCCTCCCTCTCCGACCTGCAGTGGGTGATCGACGCCTACGCGCTGAGCCTCGCCTCGCTGCTGCTGACGGCGGGGTCGCTGGCCGACCTCTACGGCCGCAAGCGCCTCTTCCTCGTCGGCACCGTGCTCTTCACCCTGGGCTCGATCGCCTGCGGCGCCGCCACCGACATCACGGTGCTCACCTGGTCGCGCGCCTTCCAGGGCATCGGCGGGGCGGCCATGTTCGCCACCGCGCTGGCCCTGCTGGCGAGCGCCTTCCGGGGCAAGGACCGCGGGGTCGCCTTCGGCGCCTTCGGTGCGGTCACCGGGGTCGCGGTGGCGATCGGTCCGGTGCTGGGCGGCGTCCTCACCTCGGGGCTGTCGTGGCGGTGGATCTTCTTCGTCAACGTGCCGCTGTGCCTGGTCGCCCTCGCCGTCACCGCCTGGCGGGTGCAGGAGTCGCACGACCCGCGCGCCGGCCGGCCCGACTGGCTCGGCTTCGCGACCTTCTCGGTCGCCCTCGGCGCCCTGGTGTACGGCCTGATCGAGGCCGGGCAGCTCGGCTGGGGCTCCACCCGGGTGCTCTGGTCGCTCGCGGTCGCCGCCGTGCTGCTCGTCGCCTTCGTGGTCAGCCAGCACCGGCAGCTCTCGCCGATGTTCGACCTCTCGCTGCTCCGCAAGCCGACCTTCGTCGGCGGCCTGGTCGCGGCGTTCGGCGTCTCGGCGTCGATCTTCTCGCTGCTGACCTACCTGGTGATCTACGTGCAGAACGTGCTCGGCTACTCCGCCGTCGAGACCGGCGTGCGCTTCCTCTTCCTCTCCGCGGCGTCGTTCGTCGCGGCGGTGGTGGCCGGACGCCTGACCGAGAAGGTGCCGGTCAAGTGGCTGATCGCCCCCGGCTTCCTGGTCCTCGGCACCGGCCTGCTGCTGCTGCGCGGCCTGACCGCCGACTCCGGCTGGACCCACCTGATCCCCGGCATGGTGGTCAGCGGCCTGGCGATCGGCATGATCAACCCGCCGCTGGCCTCCACCGCGGTCGGCGTCGTGCCCGTCGAGCGCTCCGGCATGG
>JBQGFI010000514.1:0-7346 GCA_052040065.1 Marmoricola sp. | reverse complement strand
GAGGGGTCCTTGCCCGAGAAGGCACCGCCGCCGTGGCGGGCCATGCCGCCGTAGGTGTCGACGATGATCTTGCGCCCGGTCAGGCCGGCATCGCCCATCGGGCCGCCGACGGTGAAGATGCCGGTCGGGTTGACCAGCAGCCGGTAGTCCTCCGAGGGGATCTCGAAGGAGCCGAGGACGGGGTCGATGACCTCGCGCTTGATGTCGGCCTCGAGCTGGTCGAGGGAGACGTCGGCCGCGTGCTGGGTGGAGAGCACGACGGTGTCGACGCGCACGGGGCGGTCCTCGTCGTCGTACTCGATGGTGACCTGGGTCTTCCCGTCGGGGCGCAGGTAGGGCAGCGTGCCGTCCTTGCGCACGTCGGTCAGCCGCTCGGAGAGCCGGTGGGCGATCGTGATCGGCAGCGGCATCAGCTCGGGGGTGTCGTCGGAGGCGTAGCCGAACATCAGCCCCTGGTCACCGGCGCCCTGGCGGTCGATCTCGTCGTCGGAGGAGCCGACCCGCGACTCGTGCCCGTGGTCGACGCCGGCGGCGATGTCGACCGACTGGCCGCCGATGGCGACCTGGACGCCGCAGGAGCTGCCGTCGAAGCCCTTCTCGGAGGAGTCGTAGCCGATCTCGAGGATCTTGGCCCGGACCAGCTCGGCCACCGGGGCGTACGCCGTGGTGCGCACCTCGCCGGCCACCACGACCAGTCCGGTGGTCAGCAACGTCTCGACGGCCACCCGCAGCGTGGCGGGCTCCTGGTCGTGCGCGAGCAGGTAGTCGAGCACCGTGTCGCTGATCGCGTCGGCGATCTTGTCGGGGTGGCCTTCGGTCACCGACTCGGAGGTGAAGAGTCGTCCGGTCACGTAGCAGCTCCTGGATCAGGGAAGGGCGGGGTCCCGGTCGGAGCCAGGACGCGGACGAGCCTAACCGAGGCCGGTCAGGGGTCTCAGCGCGTCTCGCCGTCGGCGCGCAGACCCACCACGGCGTCCCAGATGACGTGGGACAGCTGGGCCTTGGAGCCGCGCGGCACCGGGGTGGCGCCGCCGTCGGCGGCGAGCAGCACCGCCTCGTTGTCCTCGCTGCCGAAGACGGCGCCTCCGGAGACGTCGTTGAGCACGAGCAGGTCGCACCCCTTGCGGGCCAGCTTGGCGCGCGCGTGGGCGAGCACGTCTCCCTCGGCGTCACCGGTCTCGGCGGCGACGCCGACGACCACGGTGCCGGGGCGGGGCCGCTCGGCGGCGAGCCCGGCGAGGATGTCGGGGTTCTGCACCAGCTCCAGGGGCGGCGAGCTGCCGTCGTCGCGCTTCTTGATCTTGCTCGAGGAGACCTCGGCGGGACGGAAGTCGGCGGGTGCGGCGGCCATCACGACCGCGTCGGCCGAGGCGCTGGCCTCCAGCACGGCCTCGCGCAGCTCGGCGGTCGTCTCGACGTGCACGACCTTGACCCCCGCCGGGTCGGCCAGCGAGGTGTTGGCCGCGACCAGCGTCACGGTCGCACCCCGGGCCGCAGCCGTGCGGGCCAGGGCGTAGCCCTGGCGTCCCGAGGAGCGGTTGCCCAGGAAGCGCACCGGGTCCAGGTACTCGCGCGTGCCCCCGGCGGAGACCACGACGTGCCACCCGGCGAGGTCCTGGCGGGCGTCGCCGCGCGCGAGCACCTCGAGTGCCGCGTGGAAGATCTCCTCGGGGTCGGGCAGCCGGCCCTTGCCGGTGTCGGCGCCCGTCAGCCGGCCCTCCGCGGGCTCGAGCACCACCACACCGCGCTCGCGCAGCGTGGCGACGTTGGCCCGCGTCGCCGCGTGCTCCCACATCTCGGTGTGCATCGCCGGCGCCACGACCACGGGGCAGCGGGCGGTGAGCAGCGTGCTCGTGAGCAGGTCGTCGGCCATGCCGTGCGCCGCGCGCGCCAGCAGGTCGGCCGTGGCGGGGGCGACGACGACCAGGTCGGCCTCCTGCCCGAGCCGGACGTGCGGCACCTCGTGCACGCCGGTCCAGACGTCGCTGGCCACCGGCTTGCCCGACAGCGCGGCCCAGGTGGGTGCTCCGACGAACTCCAGGGCGGCCGCCGTCGGGACGACGGTCACGTCGTGACCGGACTCGGTGAGCCGCCGCAGCAGCTCACATGCCTTGTACGCAGCGATCCCGCCGCTCACGCCCAGGACGACCCTGGGGCTTGGACGACGGGACCCACCGGTGCTCAAGGACCGGTCCCGACTACTGCTCGGAGGACTCGGGGGCCGGGGGCTGCTCCGCAGCCTGCTCGGCGGCCGCGGCGGCGATCGCCTCGGCGGCGGCCTCCTCCGGGTCGACGGCCTCACAGGTCAGCAGGTCCTCGTTGATCTCGCGCAGCGCGATCGAGAGCGGCTTCTCCTGCACGTGCGTGTCGACGAGCGGACCGACGTACTCCAGCAGGCCCTCGCCCAGCTGGGACTAGTAGGCGTTGATCTGCCGAGCCCGCTTGGCGCTGTAGAGCACGAGCTGGTACTTGCTGTCGGTCTTGGTGAGCAGGTCGTCGATGGGAGGGTTGGTGATGCCCTCGGCGACGGGACCGGACGCGGTCATGAGACCTCTTCTGCTTCGGGGATGTGGCTGGCGGCGGACGGGCGAACGAGCCTCACGCCTCGCCGTGCTCCATCAACTCTACCAACCGCTCCCCCGCCTCGGCGACTCGACGGTTGACCACCGTGACGTCGAACTCGCGCTCGGCGGCCAGCTCCTCGTGGGCGGTGCGCAGCCGGCGCTCGCGCTCCTGGGCGGTCTCGGTGCCGCGGCCGACCAGCCGGCGCTCCAGCTCCTCGAAGGAGGGCGGGGCGAGGAAGACGAAGCGGGCCTCGGGCATCCGCGCGCGCACCTGCCGGGCGCCCTGCAGGTCGATCTCGAGCAGCGCGAGCCGCTGCTCGGCGAGCGCCACGTCGACCGGGGCGCGCGGCGTGCCGTAGCGGTGGACGCCGTGCACGACCGCCCACTCCAGCAGCGCGTCGTCGGCGACCAGCCGGTCGAACTCGGCGTCGTCGACGAAGTGGTAGTGCACCCCGTCCTGCTCGTCGGGGCGGGGACGCCGCGTCGTGACGGAGACCGAGATCCACACCTCCGGGCGGTGCTCACGCACCCACGCCGTGACGCTGCCCTTGCCGACGGCCGTGGGCCCGGCGAGCACCGTGAGGCGCGACGTCCCGCGGCTGGGCCCGGGGACGGCCTCCTGGCTCACTCGCTGGCGAACTCGTCGACCAGCGCCTGCACCTGCTTGGCGCCCAGACCCCGGACGCGGCGGCTCTCGGAGATCTTCAGCCGCTCCATCACCTGCTTGGCGCGCACCTTGCCGATGCCCGGCATCGACTGCAGCAGCTCGCTGACGCGCATCTTGCCGACGACCTCGTTGGTCTGGCCCTCGGCGACCACGTCGGCCAGGGAGGCACCGGAGTGCTTGAGGCGGTTCTTGACCTCGGCGCGCTCGCGTCGCGAGGCGGCGGCCTTCTCCAGCGCTGCCTGGCGCTGCTCGGGTGTCAGGGGCGGCAAAGCCACGGGGATGGTCCTCTGCATCTGGCCCGGTGTGCTCGAGCCGGTCGGGTTCTGGGGGAGATCTGCACAGTAGTCAGCCGACGTGAACGCCTGCAACGCGGGTCGGGCGTGCGCGGCGTCGTCCTGGTCACAGTCGCCGAGGCGGCTCCTCAGAGCCCCAGGTTGACCTTGCAGACGTCGCGCGCCTGGGTCTCGATGCCGCTGGCGGCCTCGACCACGTCGGGCGCCCGCACCCGCTGCGCGGCCTCGGCCACGTCCTCCCGGTCGGCCGGCGCCAGTCCCTCGGGGGGCTTCCCGTCCTCGAAGTCCGAGGCGGCTACCCCGGCCTCGTCGAGGGCGTCCTGGAGGCCCCGCAGCGCCCCGGTCAGGGTGTCCCACTCGTCGCGCAGGTCGCGCGGCGCCTGCGCCCCGAGCTCCTCGAGCAGGTCCAGGCCGGCCAGCAGCGCGGTCGGCGACCCCGAGGAGACCAGGTCGGCGAGCTCCTGCCGGTCGGAGGCGAGCTGCTCGCAGTAGTCCTCCACGGAGGGCTCGCCCCCGCACGCCGCCACGGGGAGGGCCAGCACCAGCACGGCCAGCGCCCGGCCCGCCGTGGGTCTCACCCCGCGTCCGGGTCGGTCAGTCGTCCCAGCGCCTCGGAGGTACGCCGCGCGGCGTCGCGCAGCGCCACCGGGTCGGGGCCGGGCCCGAGCACCTCGCGGGAGCTGGAGGCGAGGACCCGGTCGAGCACGCCGGCGAAGATCCGGCGCACGTCGTCGGGCGTGCCTCCCTGGGCCCCGAGCCCGGGCACGAGGAGCGGCCCCCCGACGTCGAGGTCCTCGTCGGTGTCGCCGATGGTCGCGCCCACCACGGCGCCGAAGGAGCCGTGGCCCCAGGAGCCGGCGTTGAGCTCGCGCAGCGCGTCGAGCACCGAGCCCGCGACCGTGCGGCCGTCGGCGGTGACGGCCTGCTGGAAGGCCGGCGCCTCGGGGTTGGAGGTCAGCGCGAGCACGAAGGCCCCTGTGCCGTGGCGCTGCGCGGTCTCGAAGACCGGGGCCAGGCTGCCCACGCCCAGGTAGGGCGAGACGGTGATGGCGTCGACGGCGAGCGGCGAGGCCGGGTCGAGGTAGGCGTCGGCGTACCCCTGCGCGGTCGACCCGATGTCGCCGCGCTTGACGTCGAGCACGACCTGGGCGCCCGCCTCGCGGCTGGTCGCGACGACCCGCTCCAGCACGGCCACCCCGCGGCTGCCGAAGCGCTCGAAGAAGGCCGACTGCGGCTTGACCGCGGCCACCTCGGGCGCCAGCGCCTCCGCGGCGGTCAGCGCGAAGCGCTCGAGGCCGTCGACCGTGTCGGACAGGTCCCACGCCGCGAGCAGGCTCGCGTGCGGGTCGATGCCCGCGCACAGCGGGCCACGTGCCCGCATCGCCTCGCGCAGCCGGGTGCCGAAGTCGTCGCTCACCGCTCCGCTCCCCCGGCCAGTGCCCGGTTGAGGCGCGAGGGCCACCGCGGGCCCTCGTAGACGAAGGCGGTGTAGGCCTGCAGCAGGTCGGCCCCGGCCGCCAGCCGCTCCCGGGCGTCCTCCACGGTGGTGATGCCGCCGACCCCGATCAGCGTGGGCTCCGGTCCCAGCCGCTGACGCAGCAGCCGCAGCACCGCCAGCGCACGCTCCCGCACGGGGGGGCCGGAGAGACCTCCGGCGCCGGCCGCCTCGACCTCGGCCACCGAGCTGGTGAGCCCGGTGCGCGAGACCGTGGTGTTGGTCGCGATGACGCCGTCGAGCCCGAGGGCCAGCGCGAGGTCGGCCACGGCGAGCACGTCGTCGTCGGAGAGGTCCGGGGCGATCTTGACCAGCAGCGGCAGGTGGGCGTTGGTGACGTCGTCGGCCCGGCGGCGTACGGCGCGCAGCAGCGGCTCGAGCTTGCCCACCGCCTGCAGGTCGCGCAGCCCGGGGGGGTTGGGCGAGGAGACGTTGACCACCAGGTAGTCGGCCCTGGGGGCCAGCAGGGAGGTGCTGCGCAGGTAGTCGTCGACGGCCTCCTCCTCCGGCACCACCTTGGTCTTGCCGATGTTGATGCCGAGCGGCACGCCGGCCCGGCGGCCGGTGCGGTCGAGGCCGCGGGCGGCCAGCCGGCGCGCGACCACCTCGGCGCCGTCGTTGTTGAAGCCCATCCGGTTGACGATGGCGTGGTCGGCGGGCAGCCGCGCCAGCCGCGGTCGCGGGTTGCCCGGCTGCGGCTGCCCGGTCACGGTGCCGACCTCGATGGAGCCGAAGCCCAGCGAGGCGAGCGCGTCGACGCCCACGGCGTTCTTGTCGAAGCCCGCGGCCAGCCCCAGCACGCCGGGGAAGGTGAGCCCCATCGCGTGCACCGGCTCCCCCGGCGACCGCAGCCGCGCGGCCCCGGCGGCCAGCACGTGGGTCGCCGGCCGCGCCCGGCGGATCGCGGCGAAGCCGACCTGGTGGGCGCGCTCGGCGTCGGTGCGGGTGAGCAGCCGGTCGAAGAGCTGGTGGTAGAGCGTCACCGGTGGGCCCGCCGCGCCCAGTCCTGCAGCGAGCGGACGCCGACGTCGGCGGCGCGCAGCGCCTCGATGCCCTGCACCGCGGCCCCGAGGCCCTGCACGGTGGTGATGCACGGGACGTTGTTGACGATCGCCGCGGTGCGGATCTCGTAGCCGTCGACGCGCGCCGAGGCGCCCGACGTCGAGCCGTGCGGGGTGTTGACGATGAGGTCGACCTGCCCGTCCATGATCAGCTGCACCGTGGTCGGCTCGCCGTTCGGCCCCGGGCCCTCGAAGTGCTTGCGCACCACGGTCGCCTGGATGCCGTTGCGGCGCAGCACCTCCGCGGTGCCCTGGGTCGCGAGGATCTCGAAGCCGTGGTCGGCGAGCACCTTGATCGGGAAGATCATGGTGCGCTTGTCGCGGTTGGCCATGCTCACGAAGACCTTGCCGCTGGTCGGGAGCGAGCCGTAGGCCGCCGCCTGGCTCTTGGCGAAGGCGGTGCCGAAGTCGGAGTCGAAGCCCATCACCTCGCCGGTCGACTTCATCTCCGGCCCGAGCACGGTGTCGACCTGCTTGCCGTCGGCGGAGCGGAAGCGGTTGAAGGGCATCACCGCCTCCTTGACCGCGATCGGCGCGTCGCCGGGCAGCTCGCCGCCGTCGCGCTCGGGCAGCGCGCCCTCGGCGCGCAGCGAGGCGATCGACTCGCCGAGCATGACGCGGGCCGCGGCCTTGGCCAGCTGCGTGGCCGTGGCCTTGGAGACGAAGGGCACCGTGCGGCTCGCCCGGGGGTTGGCCTCGAGCACGTAGAGCACGTCGGAGCCGAGCGCGAACTGGATGTTGATCAGCCCGCGCACGCCGATGCCCCGGGCGATGGCCTCGGTGGCCTCGCGGATCCGGCCGATCTCGACGGCGCCGAGCGTGATCGGCGGCAGCGCGCAGGAGGAGTCGCCGGAGTGGATGCCGGCCTCCTCGATGTGCTCCATGACGCCGCCGAGGACGAGGTCCTCGCCGTCGTAGATGGCGTCGACGTCGATCTCGACCGCGTCGTCGATGAAGCGGTCGACGAGCACCGGCCGGTCGGGGCTGATCTCGGTGGCGGCCTCGATGTAGGAGCGCAGCGACTCGTCGTCGTAGACGATCTGCATGCCGCGCCCGCCCAGCACGTACGACGGCCGCACCAGCACCGGGTAGCCGACCGTCGCGGCGATGCGCTGCGCGTCGGCGTACGTCGTGGCGGTGCCGTGCATCGGTGCCGTCAGGCCGGCCTCGGCGAGCACGCGGCCGAAGGCTCCGCGCTCCTCGGCGAGGTGGATCGCCTCGGGCGTGGTGCCGACGATCGGCACACCCGCATCGGCGAGGCCCTGC
>JBQGFI010000513.1:0-2205 GCA_052040065.1 Marmoricola sp. | reverse complement strand
TGATCGGGGTCGGGCACGACCGGGCCGACCTTGAGCCGCTCGCCCTCGAGGGTCGACCACGCGCCGGGACCGGGGCTGCAGGCGCGGACTCGCCGGTCCACCGCGGCCGCGGGCTCACGCCAGTCGACCTCGGCGTCCTCGACCGTGATCTTGGGGGCCAGCGAGACGCCCTCCGCCTGCTGGGGGCGGGCCTCGATGCTGCCGGCGTCGAGGCCGTCGAGCGTGGCCACGAGCAGCCCCGCGCCGCCCTCGGCGAGCCGGCCCAGCAGGTCGCCGGACGTGTCGTCGGGCCGGATCCGCTCCGTCATCACGCCGAACACGGGGCCGGCGTCCAGCTCGCGGACGATCCGGAAGGTGGTCGCGCCGGTCACCTCGTCGCCGGCCCAGATCGCGTGCTGGACGGGCGCCGCGCCGCGCCAGGCCGGCAGGACCGAGAAGTGGAGGTTGACCCAGCCGTGCGGGGGGACGTCGAGCGCGGCCTGCGGCAGCAGCGCGCCGTAGGCGACCACCGGGCAGCAGTCGGGACGCAGGTCGCGCAGCGCCGCCAGGAACCCTGGATCGCGCGGGTGGTCGGGCTTGAGCACAGGCACCCCGAGCTCCTCGGCCCGTTGGGCGACCGGGCTGGCGACCAGCCGCCGGCCGCGACCGGCGGGCGCGTCCGGACGGGTGACGACTCCGACCAGCTCGTGGTCGCTCGCCGCGACCGCGTCGAGGGCCGGCAGCGCCACCTCGGGAGTACCCGCGAAGACGACCCGCATCAGATCTGGAACCCGTTCATCGGGTGAGGGCTGACCTTGACCGTCGGCTTCTCCAGCCCGAACCACTCGGAGTCGCGGATCGCCTTCATCGCCTGCTTGCGGGTGTCGGTGTCGAGCCGGTCGACGAACAGGACCCCGTCGAGGTGGTCGGTCTCGTGCTGGATAGCGCGCGCCAGCAGCTCGCTGCCGTGGATCGTCACCGGCTCGCCGTACATGTCGAAGCCGTTGGCGACGACCGAGAGCGCCCGCAGGCACTCGAAGGTCAGCTCCGGGATCGACAGGCAGCCCTCCGCGCCGTCCTGCTGCTCCTCGGAGAGCTCGAGGGTGGGGTTCACCAGGTGCCCGAGCTCGCCGTCGACGTGCCAGGTGAAGACCCGCAGGCCGACGCCGATCTGCGGGGCGGCCAGCCCGGCCCCGGGCGCCGCGACCATTGTGTCGGTGAGGTCGGCGACGAGCCTGCGCAGCTCGCGGTCGAAGTCGGTCACCTCGGACGCGCGCTGGCGCAGGACGGGGTCGCCGAAGAGCCGGATGGGTTGGATGGCCACGACGAGCCAGTCTAGAGAGTGGGCGGGTCGACCTGGACGCGCACCGGGTCGAGCTTGCGGGCCGAGCGCACGCGCTGGAGCTCCCCGAGGGCCTTGCTGAGGCCGGGGCCGGCGGCCCGGGGCACCCGGAGCACGACGCGGGACTCCTCCTCGTGGGGCACCGGCCCGAGCACCTCGGCGCCGGCGGGCAGGTCGAGCAGGTTGAGGACGTCGTCCACGGCGCCGGGCGGACCGGCGACGGTGGCGATCCGGGACGCCGGGGGCAGGTGGGCGGCCGCCCGCTCGTGGGCCTCCCGCTCGGCGAAGCCGGCGGGGTCCCACCGCACCAGCGCCTGCAGCGCGGGCTGCTCGGGCTGGCCGACCGCCACGACCCGGCCACCGGGACGGACCAGTGCCGCGGCCCCGAGCCACCGGCGCAGCGCCTCCTCGCCGGCGCGCAGGTCGGCGCGCGCGAGCGGCTGCCAGGTGTCGAGCAGCAGCACCGCGGCGTAGCCGCCGTCGGCGACCGGTTCGGCCCCGGGAGTCGCCACCACGATCGCCGCCGCGGGCCCGACGCGGTCGCGGACGTGATCGCCGGCCGAGGACAGCACGGGGACACCGGGGAAGGAGCGGCCGAGCTCCTCGGCCGTGCGCGACTCCCCCACCACGGGTGCCCGCAGGCCACGGTGGCCGCACTCGCCGCACGCCCACCCCGGCGCGGGGTCGCCGCACCAGCGGCACGCGGGCGGGTCGGTGGGGCCGGCGAGCTGCAGCGGGCCGGCGCACCGGCTGCAGCGGGCAGGGGTGCGACAGCGCTCGCACGCGAGGCCCGGGGCGTAGCCGCTGCGCGGGGTCTGGACGAGCACCGGGCCCGGCCGGTCGCCGGTGAGGGCCGACCGCACCGCGTCGTACGCCGCCCGCGG
>JBQGFI010000512.1:0-5772 GCA_052040065.1 Marmoricola sp. | reverse complement strand
GCCCAGGAAGGCGTAGACGTGCTGCTGGGAGGTGTCCTTGATCCCGCGGTGCATCAGGTAGCGGTTGAAGCGCGCCTGGTAGATCGAGTTGATGGCCGTGAGGCCCATCGACACGGTCGGGAACTCCCAGAAGTCCGGCATCAGCCGCGGGTGCGGGTAGGACGGCAGCCCGGCGCCGGGGCCGTGCTGCACCTCCTGGCGGAAGCGCATCAGCTGCTGCTGCGTCAGCCGGCCCTCGAGGAAGGCGCGGGCGTAGACGCCGGGGGAGGCGTGGCCCTGGATGTAGACCTGGTCGCCGCCGCCCTCGGCGTCCTTGCCCTTGAAGAAGTGGTTGAAGCCGACCTCGTAGAGCGAGGCCGAGGACTGGTAGGTCGCGATGTGACCGCCGACCTCGAGGCCGGGCCGGTTGGCGTCGGAGACGGTCACCGCGGCGTTCCACCGGATGAAGGCGCGGATGCGCCGCTCGATCTCCTCGTCGCCGGGGAACCAGGGCTCCCGCTCGGGCGGGATCGTGTTGATGTAGTCGGTGCTGCGCAGCGCCGGGACGCCGACCGACTGCTCGCGGGCGCGCTCCAGCAGCCGCAGCATCACGTAGCGCGCCCGGTCGCGGCCACGGTCGCCGACCATCGCGTCGAACGACGCGAGCCAGTCCTGCGTCTCGTCGGGGTCGATGTCGGGCAGCTGGGTGGGCAGGCCCTCGTGGATCACCGATGCCCGCGGGGTCACCTGGGACTTCTTCTCAGAGTCGCTCACGCGCCCATCGTGCCACTGCGACGGGCAGGGGGAAATTTACTGGTCAGTCACCTTGGAACGATCCAGCGCGTCGCGCTCACTCCGGGGGCGCGGCGTCCGCCGGGACCGCCTTGTCGACCGCGCTGCCGACGCTGCGCTTGATCAGCGCCTCCAGGTCGAGACCGGTCGAGGTCTTGAGCATCGAGAGCGTCTGCACGACGTTGTCGTTGACCTGCTTGGGCAGCGCGCCAGCGCCCTCCGTGGAGACCACGGTGAGCTGGTCGATGGCACTGATCGGCGCCGCGACCTCGCGCGCGATCTGGGGCAGCACCTCGATCAGCATCTGCAGCACGGCGGCGTCGTTGTAGTGCGCGAAGGCCTCGGCGCGGCGGTCCATCGCCTCGGCCTCGGCCTGACCCACGGCCAGCGTCGCGGCGGCCTGCGCCTCGCCCTCCACCCGGGTGGCCTCGGCCTCGGCCGTACGCCGCGCACGCTCGGCGGCGCCGCGCCGCTCGCCCTCGATGGCCTCGGCCTCGGCGAGCGCCGTACGACGGGACTTCTCGGCCTCACCGGAGAGCCGCTGCTCCTCGGCCTGGGCCTGCGCCGCGGCGATGCTGGCGGCCTTGCGGGCGTCGGCGGCGGCGATCTCGGCGCTGCGCTTGGCCTCGGCCTCCTGCTCGACGCGGTAGCGCTCGGCGTCGGCCGGCTTGCGGACCTGGGTCTCCAGCTGGCGCTCGGTCAGGGCGGCCTGCCGGACGGCGACCTTCTCCTGCTCCAGCAGGATCGCCTGGTCGCGGTCGGCCTGGGCGAGCGGGCCGGACGCGGCCGCCTGGGCCGACGCGGCGTCGGTCTCGGCCTTGATCTCCGCGGGGCGCAGCGCGAGCTGGCGCTGGGAGACCGCGATCTCCGCCTCGGCCTTGATGCGCGCCTGCTCCGCGGCCTGGCGGGCGTTGGCCTCGGCGATGGACGCCGCCTGCCCGATGCGCGCCGCCTCCGGCCGACCGAGGTCGGCGAGGTAGCTGCCGTCGTCGGTGACGTCCTGGATCTGGAAGGTGTCGAGGATCAGGCCCTGGCCGGTCAGGGAGTTCTCCGACTCGTCGGCCACGCGCTGGGCGAAGGCGGCCCGGTCGCGGATGATCTGCTCGACCGTCAGACCACCGACGATGCTGCGCAGCGCACCGGCGAGCACCTCCTGGGTGAAGGGCTCGACGTCCTGCTGCTGGGAGAGGAAGCGCTGCGCGGCGAGCCGGATCTGGTCGGCGTTGCCCCCCACCTTGACGATGGCGACGCCCTCGACGTTGAGCTTGATGCCCTGGCCCGACACCGCACCGCGGATCTGCACCGAGATCCGCCGGCTGGAGAGGTCCATCGTGGCGAGCTTCTGCACGAAGGGGATCACGAAGGTGCCGCCCCCGAGGATCACCTTCTGGCCCGAGAGGTCGGTGGTCAGCGCCCCGGTCTCGGGGTTGAGCACCGCCTTGCCCTTGCGGCCGGTGACGATGAAGGCCTGGTTGGGCCCGGCGACCTTGTAGCGGCTGGTCACGAGCAGGACCAGCAGGGTGAGGAGGACCAGGATCCCCACGGTGGGGATCAGGTAGCCGGGCAGTTCCATGGTGTGGCGCCTTTCGGTGACGGGTCAGCTCAGCTCGCCCCACCCGGGGGCGGCGAGGGGGTCGTGGGGCGAGACGGTGACGGCGGTGGGCGACAGGATCGAGGTCACGTGCACCGGCGTACCGGCCTCGAGCGGCCCGTCGGCACGGGCGTTGACGCGCACGACGTGGCCACCGACGAGGACGCGGACGGTGCCGTAGCCGCCCTCGGGGATCGCGCTGACCACCTGGCCCTCGCGTCCCAGCAGGTCGTCGGCCTCGGGGGTGGCGTCGCTGCCGCCGTCGCGCACCAGCCGGGTGAGCCAGGCCGCGAACCACCCGACCGCGAGGCCGGCCGCGACGCCCACGCCGAGCGTGATGGGCCACGGGGCGCCCACCGCGTCGGCGACCGCGCCGCCGAAGCCGAAGGCCGAGACGAAGCCACCGAGCACCGCGGTCGAGAAGGTGTCGCCGGCCAGCGCGTCGAAGAAGCCGTCGAGGACGTCGCCGAGGAGCAGCGACACGGAGAGCACCACGAGACCGATGACGCCCACCACCAGGAGTGCCGTCACCGATCGTCCCCCCTCGCCCCGTCGCGGCAGTGGCGGTCCGCGCCTGCCCGAGAGCCTGGATGGTAGTCGCAATCAGGTCACGACTCGTCCACGACTGCCCGCCAACCCGGCTGTGCGCTTGCGAACCTCCCCGGGGTCTAGTGGACTACGCACACTTGGTCGCCCGGTCCCTCCGGGCGGCAGCCCGCAGGTGAGCAGGAGAAAGGCAGGTGCCGTGAGCCCGAGCGCAGGGGACGACGTCTCGATCGGAGCCAGGCTTGGTTTCAAGGCAGGCATGGTCGTCCAGGAGCTGGGTTGGGACGACGACGTCGACGACGCGGTGCGTCAGGAGATCGAGGAGACGCTCGACGCCGACCTCGTCGACGGCGACCACGGCGACGTCGTCGACGCGGTGATGCTCTGGTGGCGCGACGACGACGGCGACCTCGTCGACGCGCTCGTCGACTCCCTGACCGACCTCGTCGGGGGCGGCGTGATCTGGCTGCTGACCCCGAAGGTGGGTCGGCCCGGGGCGTGTGACCCCTCTGACATCGCCGAATCCGCTCCGATCGCGGGACTTTCGACGACGACGACCGTTGCGGTGGGTAAGGACTGGACGGGGACGCGACTGGTCGCGCCCAAGTCTCGCTGACACTCACGCACAGGAGGCCTCTCGGTGACCGAGCGCTGGAGCACCCGCTGGGGCAAGGAGGCCGCGCGGCACGGCCGCATGGTCACCACGATGACGCGGAGCGGGGTGGTCCGTCCCTACGGCCCGCGCACGCTGCTGCGTCTGGGCCTGCGCCTGCACCACTGGGGCATCGGCTTCGCCGGCGGCATGGGGGCGCTCGCGGACCGCGACCCCGACGGCCTCGCGATCGTCGACGAGCTCGGTGAGCTCACCTGGCGCGAGGTCGACGAGCGCTCGACCCGGCTGGCCCACGGCCTGCGCGGGCTGGGGGTCGCGGAGGGCGACAGCGTCGCCGTGCTGGTGCGCAACAGCCGCTACTTCGTCGACGTCTCCACGGCCCTGTCCAAGCTCGGCGCCGACATCCTCTACCTCAACACCGCCTTCTCGGCCACGCAGCTCGGCGAGGTCTGCGAGCGCGAGCGGCCGCAGGCGATCGTCTACGACGAGGAGTTCGGCGAGCTCGTCGCGAAGTCCGGCGTGCAGGTGCACCGGGTCGTCGCCTGGCGCGACGGTGAGGAGGGCGAGCCCGCCGACGCCGACGCCAGCACGGCGTACGTCGAGCAGCTCGTCGAGCAGGGCGGCACCACGCTGCCCGACCCGCCGCAGCACACCAGCCGCCCGGTGATCCTCACCTCCGGCACGACGGGCACGCCGAAGGGCGCGCCCCGCGACGAGGCCGGGCTCGACGGGGCGGTGGCGCTGCTCTCGCGGATCCCGCTGCGCGCCGGCGGCACCACCCACATCGCCGCCCCGCTCTTCCACACCTGGGGCTGGGCGCACCTCAACCTCGCGATGCTGCTCGGCTCGACGCTGGTGCTCCGACGCAGGTTCGACCCCGCCGACTTCGTCGCGACCCTGCGCGAGCAGCGCTGCGACGCCGCCGTCGTCATCCCCGTGATGATGCAGCGGGTGATGAAGCTCGACGCGTCCGAGCGCGACGGCGACTGGTCCTTCCTGCGGGTGGTGGCCGCCTCCGGGTCCGCGCTGCCGGGCGACCTGGCGGCCGACTGGATGGACGCCTTCGGTGACAACCTCTACAACACCTACGGCTCCACCGAGGTCGCCTGGGCGACGATCGCGCAGCCGCGCGACATGCGCGAGGCCCCCGGCACCGCGGGCAAGGCGCCGGCCAACACCGTGGTGCGGATCTACGACGAGGACGGCCAGCCCGTCGAGCAGGGCACCTCCGGGCGGATCTTCGTGGGCAACTCCATGCTCTTCTGCGGCTACACCGGCGACACCGAGGAGACCAAGGACGTCATCGACGGCCTGATGTCGAGCGGCGACGTCGGCAGGTTCGACGAGCAGGGTCGGCTCTTCGTCGAGGGCCGCGACGACGACATGATCGTCTCGGGCGGGGAGAACGTCTTCCCGCAGGAGGTCGAGGACTGCCTCGCCCGGCACGAGGCCGTCGCCGACGCCGCCGCGATCGGGGTGGAGGACGACGACTACGGCATGCGGCTGCGGGCCTTCGTGGTCAAGGACGGCGAGGTCGACGAGGAGACCCTCAAGGCCCACGTGAAGGACAACCTGGCGCGCTACAAGGTCCCCCGCGAGGTCGTCTTCCTCGACGAGCTGCCGCGCAACGCGACCGGCAAGGTGCTCAAGAAGGACCTGCGCGAGCACGACGTCGAGGGCGGGACGCCCGAGGAGCCGGCCGCGTCCTGACCCTGGCACGATGACGCCATGAGCTCGCCCCTGGCGGTCGGTGCGAAGGCGCCCGACTTCACCCTCGTCGACCAGCACGGTCAGCAGGTGACGCTCTCCGAGCACGCGGCGGGCAGGGCCACGATGCTCGTCTTCTACCCCTTCGCCTTCAGCGGCGTCTGCTCCGGTGAGCTGGTGGCGCTGCGGGACCGGCTCGGCGACTTCGAGACCGACGGCTCGACGCTGCTCACGGTCAGCTGCGACCCGGTCTACGCCCTGCGCGCCATGGCCGACCGCGACGGGCTCTTCTTCCCCCTGCTCAGCGACTTCTGGCCCCACGGCGAGGTCACCCGCCGGTACGGCGTGCTCGACGAGCGGAGCGGCGGCCCCACCCGGTCCTCCTTCGCGATCGACCGGGAGGGCGTGGTGCAGTGGTCGGTGCACAATCCGTCAGGAATCGGGCGCGACCTCGAGCAGCACGCTGTTGAACTGTCCCGGCTGGTCTAGTTATGTCGGACCATTTTCAACCTTCCTCTTGGATGGCGGACATCCGTCGGGCAAT
>JBQGFI010000511.1:0-2803 GCA_052040065.1 Marmoricola sp. | reverse complement strand
CGAGGCGGTCGGCCGCGAGTACGTCGCCCGTCACTTCCCGCCGCGCTCGAAGGAGGCGATGGACGACCTCGTCGCCCACCTGATCGAGGCCTACCGCCAGTCGATCACCGACCTCGACTGGATGACCGAGGAGACCAAGCGCCGGGCGCACGAGAAGCTCGACACCTTCCTGCCCAAGATCGGCTACCCGGTGAAGTGGCGCGACTACGGGGACCTGCAGATCGACGCCGGCGACCTGCTCGGCAACGTGCTCGCCTCGACGGCGTACGAGACCGACCGCGAGCTGCGCAAGATCGGGAGCCCGGTCGACCGCGACGAGTGGTTCATGCTGCCGCAGACGGTCAACGCCTACTACAACCCCGGCACCAACGAGATCTGCTTCCCCGCCGGCATCCTGCAGCGGCCCTTCTTCGACGCCGACGCCGACCCGGCCGAGAACTACGGCGGCATCGGCGCCGTGATCGGCCACGAGATCGGCCACGGCTTCGACGACCAGGGCGCGCAGTACGACGGCGCCGGCAACCTCAACGACTGGTGGACCGCCGACGACAAGGCCGCCTTCGAGCAGCGCAGCAAGGCCCTGATCGCGCAGTACGACGGCTACGAGCCGCGCGACCTGCCCGGCGAGAAGGTCAACGGCGCCCTCACCGTCGGGGAGAACATCGGCGACCTCGGCGGCCTGACGATCGGCCTCAAGGCCTACCGGATCTTCCTCGACGGCCAGGAGCCCCCGGTCGTCGACGGCCGCACCGGCGTGCAGCGGCTCTTCATGAACTGGGCCTACTGCTGGCGCACCAAGCGCCGCAAGGAGCTCGCCCAGACCTTCCTCGCCACCGACCCGCACTCGCCGCCGGAGTTCCGCGCCAACATCGCCCGCAACCTCGCCGAGTTCGTCGACGCCTTCGACGTCCGCCCCGGCGACGACCTGTGGCTCGACCCGGAGGACCGCGTCCGCATCTGGTGAGCGCGTGCGGGCCCGCTCAGGTCTCGACGCGGAAGTCCGGACCGAGCGCCACCTGCAGCTCCCGTGCCAGCCGGCGACGCTCGCCGCGCCTCTCCGCGCCGTCGGCGGCGTCGACCCTCGCCGCCCAGTGCTTGAGGCGAGTGCGCAGCTCGTCCGGCATCGGCAGCAGGTCCTCCAGCTCGCCCAGGTAGGCGTTGCCGTCGTCCCAGAGCACGGCGGTGGAGTAGTCCCAGAACAGCCGCACCCTCCGGGGCGGACGCACCCCGCTCACCGGCACGAAGGCGACGTCGCCCACGGGCGGGGGCTCGCGCTCGGGGACGGCGCCACCAGCGCCCACAGTCCACCGCGCGCCCGGGAAGAGCGGCTCGCCGCGCGCTCGGCGTCCGCTGGTCTCCCACTCCCGCCTCGCCGTCTGGAGCTCAGCCCTTGACGCGTCGAGCTCCAGCGCCACCACGAGGCCCGGGCCGGCGGCGGGCAGCTCGTCGTACGCCGTCACCAGGGCACCCGGCAGCCGCTCCGTCAGCAGCTCGGCCAGGTCGTCGCGCCACGCGCCCGGATGACCCACCACGGCCACGCGCGGCCGGTCCTGCTGCAGCCCGCGCACCAGCTCGACGAGGCGTCGTACGTCGGCGGTCCGCTCGGGCATGGCGAGGACCGTACGGTCTCCTCGCCGACATCGCCACGAAGTCTGCCGCTTCGCCACGAGCACAACCTTGGCGAGGTGGCGAAGTCACTGGTTGACCAGTGACTCTGCCTGCCAGGGGAGGCCTCGACCGAGGTCGGCGACGCGGCATAGACGCAACGTGCGATGCCCCAGACTTCGCCACGAAGTCTGCCGCTTCGCCACGAGCACAACCTTGGCGAAGCGGCGAAGTCACTGGTTGACCAGTGACTTCGGCCGGCTCAGGGCCGTCGGTCGGGCCTCAGCCCAGCTCGGCGAGCAGCGACTGGCGCCACTCCTCGGTCTGGGCGATCTGGTTGAAGGTGAAGACGTGGAGGCCCTCGATGCCGCTGCCGGGCTGGGCGGCGACGGTGGCGCAGTCGCGCAGGAAGCGCTCGCCGGTGAAGCCGCCGGGGGCGGCGAGGCGGGCGAAGGTGCCCTTGTGCTTGGCCAGGAAGCGGGGCGACTCGCCGACGCCGATCTTGGTGGCCATGGTGAGCAGCTTGGCCCGGTCGATCGGGCCGGGCATGCCGAGCAGCAGCGGCATGGTGATGCCGCGCAGCCGCATCCGGGCCACCCAGTCGCGGATCGTCGCGGGGTCGAAGGTCAGGTTGCTGACCACGTGGGTGGCGTGGCGACGCTTGTCCCACATCGCCTGCACGGTCAGGTCGTCGGCGATGGTGGGGTGGCTCTCGGGGTAGCCGGCGATGCCGACGTGGGTGAAGGGGTCGGCGAGCGTCGCGAGGTCCTCCAGCAGGCTGAAGGCGTCGACGTAGTCGCCCGCGGGCTCGGCGTCGCCGCCGGGCACGAAGACCGAGGAGATGCCGGCCTCGCGCAGCCGCGCGCGGATCTCGACGAGCTCGGCGTGGTCGCGCACCATCCGGGCGGCCAGGTGGGGCACCACGGTGAAGCCGTGGCCCGCCAGGGCCTCCGAGAGCGCGAGCGTGGCCTCCAGGCCCTTGCCCGGCGAGGCGGTCACGGTCACGGCGACGTCTCGGGGCACCGAGGCGACGACCTTCTCCTCGGTGGTCGCGGTCGGCAGCACCTCGTAGCGGGCGTGCTGCAGCAGGCGCCGCATGGCCTGGTCGCGGGCCTCGCGGGTGCCGCGCCGGCCGAGGGACGACGACTTCAGAGCGGACATGGTGCCTCCTCGGGCTGGGTGCTGACGAGCAGGCGTC
>JBQGFI010000510.1:0-2770 GCA_052040065.1 Marmoricola sp. | reverse complement strand
GGTCGCAGGCGCCCGCACCCGCCTCGAGGGTGTCGGCGGCGTGCTGCTCCGGGGTGTCGTCCCGGCCCACGGCGGCGGCGATCCCGCCCTGCGCCCAGCGGGTGCTGCCCGCGCCCTCGCTGACCACGAGCACGCGCCGCGTCGCCGCCAGCGCCGTCGCCACGGTCAGCCCGGCGACGCCCGCGCCGACGACGACCACCTCGACGTCGGCGCTCACTCCCCGCTCCCGGGGTTGCCGATCGCGACCATCCGCTCGACCGCGCGGCGGGCCCGGGCGGCCACGTCGAGGGGGACGTCGACCTCGTCGCCCTCGCCGCGCAGGGCGGCGAGGAGCAGCTCGGGGGTGGCCATCTTCATGTAGCGGCAGGAGGCCTTCTCGTTCATGGCGAGGAAGTCGACCGAGGGGTTGGCCCGTCGCAGCTGGTGGAGCATCCCGACCTCGGTGGCCACGAGCACCGTGCTGGCGCTGGTCGTGCGCGCGGCGTCGACCATGCCGCCGGTGGAGAGGATCTTGGTGCGGTCGGCCGGCAGGTCACCCTGCTCGGTGAGCCAGAGCGTCGAGGTGGCGCAGCCGCACTCGGGGTGCACCAGGAGCTCGGCGTCGGGGTGCGCGGCGACCTGGCGGCGTACGTCGTCGGGCCGGATGCCGGCGTGCACGTGGCACTCCCCCAGCCACACGTGCAGGTTGTCGCGCCCGGTCACGCGGCGGACGTGGGCGCCGAGGAACTGGTCGGGGCAGAAGAGCACCGGCGTCTCCGCCGGGATCGAGCGCACCACGTCGACCGCGTTGGACGACGTGCAGCAGATGTCGGTCTCGGCCTTCACCGCGGCCGTGGTGTTGACGTAGGAGACCACCACCGCGTCGGGGTGCTCGGCCTTCCACGCGCGCAGCTGGTCGGCGTCGATGGTGTCGGCCAGGGAGCAGCCCGCCTCGGCGGTGGGCATCAGCACGGTCTTGGCGGGGCTGAGGATCTTGGCGGTCTCGGCCATGAAGTGCACGCCGCAGAAGACGATCACCTCGGCCTCGGTCTCGGCGGCGATGCGGGAGAGGGCGAGCGAGTCGCCGACGTGGTGGGCGACGTCCTGGATCTCCGGCAGCGCGTAGTTGTGCGCGAGCACGACGGCGTGGCGCTGCTCGGCGAGCCGGTGCACCTCCTCCTGCCAGGTGGCGGTCGGAGCGGCGTCGGTGACGGTCATGGTGGCTTCTCCTCGGGGTTTTCGCCTAATGGTCGAAAACTACTAGTGCCACGCTAGCATCGCCCCGTGTTCGCCGCCTACCCGCACGAGGTGCTCGCCGTCGTGCTGACCGTCCGCGACGGCCGGCTGCAAGTGCTGCTGTGGGAGCGCACCCAGGCGCCGTACGCCGGCCGCTGGGCACTCCCCGGAGGAGGCGTGCGCGAGGACCAGCGGCTCAAGGAGGCGCTGGCCGAGCACCTGGCCGCCAAGGTCCACGTCGACGACCTGGCCTGGCGCGAGCAGGTCGCGACCCACAGCAAGGTCGACCGCGACCCCCGGGCGCGGGTCCTGGCCACCGGCTACCTCGGCCTGGTGCCGGCCGACGTCGACCCCGCCCTGCCCGACGACACCGCTTGGCACCCGGTCGACGCGCTCCCCCCACTCGCCTTCGACCACGACGACTTCGTCTCGGCCGCGGTCGACCGACTGCGCGCCAAGCTCTCCTACACCAACATCGCCTTCGCGCTGGCGCCGCACGACTTCACCATCGCGACGCTGCGCGGCGTCGTCAGCGCCGCTCTCGGCTACGACGTCACCGCCACCAACCTGACCCGCGTGATGACGCGCCGCCAGATGATCGAGCCCACCGGCCGCACCCGCCACCACTCCCCCGCCGGCGGTCGCCCGGCCACGGAGTACCGCTTCCGCGACCGCACCCTCACCGTCACCGACCCCTTCGCCGTGCTGCGACCACCCCCCGCCGAGGATGGTGGCCGCCAGCCGCGATGAGTCCCGTCCCCGCCCCGGGTCTCACCAGCACACACTCGGACCAAGGAGCACCCGATGCCGCAGTACTTCCTCACCATGCCGCACGACACCGCCGACGAGCCGACCATGGAGTCGATGGCGGAGATGGACCCCGCCGAGCTGGAGGCGATCTTCACCGCCGTCGAGGAGCTCAACACCGCGCTGACCGAGGCGGGCGCGTGGGTCACCGCGGGCGGGCTGCACCCGCCGTCGACGGCGATCACCGTCGACGCCACCGGTGACGCGCCGGTGCACCACCCCGGACCCTTCGTCGAGGCCACCCAGTACGTCGGGGGCTACTGGGTCATCGAGGCCCCCGACCAGCAGGCCGCCCTCGGCTGGGCGGAGCGCTGCTCCGCCGCCGTGCAGTCGCGCATCGAGGTGCGGGCGCTGCAGGAGGCCCCGCAGTAGGTGTCGCCACGGGTCTCCTCGCGGGCCCACGGCGCGGCTGGCACCCTGGTCACGTGACCGCCATCAAGATCAACGCCATCACCGTGCCGGAGGGCTCCGGCGACGAGCTCGCCCACCGCTTCGCCGCCCGCGCGGGTGCCGTCGACGGCGCCGACGGCTTCGAGGGCTTCGAGCTGCTGCGCCCCACCGACGACCGCGACCAGTGGCTGGTGATCACGCGCTGGCGCGACGAGGAGTCGTTCCAGGCGTGGCTGTCCTCCCCCGGCTTCGCCGAGGGCCACCGCTCCGCCGCCGAGCGCGCGGGCGGCGAGGCCCGGCAGAAGCCCGTCTCGACCCACAGCGAGGTCTGGAGCTACGAGGTCGCCGGCGGCTCCCA
>JBQGFI010000509.1:0-5012 GCA_052040065.1 Marmoricola sp. | reverse complement strand
CTCGTCGGTCGTGAGCAGCCCGAAGTACTCGTAGAGCCGGGCGGTCTTCGGGTTGTAGTTGCCGGTGCCGATGTGGGTGTAGCGCTTGATGCCGTCGGGCTCGTCGCGCACCACCATCGAGAGCTTGCAGTGGGTCTTCAGGCCGACCAGGCCGTAGACGACGTGGCAGCCGGCGTGCTCGAGCTTGCGGGCCCAGCGGATGTTGGCCTGCTCGTCGAAGCGGGCCTTGATCTCCACGATGACCAGCACCTGCTTGCCCGCCTCGGCGGCGTCGACCAGGGCGTCGATGATCGGGGAGTCGCCGGAGGTGCGGTAGAGCGTCTGCTTGATCGCGAGCACCTGCGGGTCGGCCGCCGCCTGCTCGATGAAGCGCTGCACCGAGGTCGAGAAGGAGTCGTAGGGGTGGTGCAGCAGCACGTCGGAGCGCTGCAGCGCCTTGAAGACGTCGACCGGGGAGGCCGACTCCACCGGGGCCAGCAGCGAGTGGGTCGACGGCAGGAAGTTGGGGTACTTCAGGTCCTCCCGGTCGAGGTCGGCGATGCCGTGGAGGCCCCGTAGGTCGAGCGGGCCGGGCAGGCGGAAGACCTCGGCCTCCGTGACGCCGAGCTCGTTGGTGAGCAGCTCGAGCACGTGGGCGTCGCTGTCCTCCTCGACCTCCAGCCGGACGGGCGGGCCGAAGCGACGCCGCAGCAGCTCCTTCTCCAGCGCCTTGAGCAGGTTCTCGGCGTCGTCCTCCTCCACCTCGAGGTCCTCGTTGCGGGTGACCCGGAAGGTCGCGACCGAGAGGATCTCCATCCCCGGGAAGAGCCGCTTGAGGTGCTCGGCGATGACGTCCTCGAGCGGGACGAAGCGCTGGTTGCCCAGCGGCACGAAGCGGGTGAAGATCGGCGGCACCTTGACCCGGGCGAAGTGCTCCTTGTCGGTCTTGGGGTTGCGCACCAGCACCGCGAGGTTGAGCGAGAGCCCCGAGATGTAGGGGAAGGGGTGCGCCGGGTCGACGGCGAGCGGCGTCAGCACCGGGAAGACGCGCGCCTTGAAGAGCTTCTTGCACTGCTTCTGCTCGTCGGGGTCGAGGTCCGACCAGCGCACCAGCTGGATGCCCTCGTCGGCCAGGGCCGGCACCACGTGCTCGCGGAAGCAGCGGGCGTGGCGCGACGCGAGGTCGGCGCTGACCTGCCAGATCTGGTCCAGCACCTCCCGCGGCATCAGGCCGGACGCCGCCTGCACCGCCACGCCGGCCGCGATGCGGCGCTTGAGGCCGGCCACGCGCACCATGAAGAACTCGTCGAGGTTGCTGGCGAAGATCGCCAGGAACCGCGCGCGCTCCAGCAGCGGCAGCGACTCGTCCTCGGCCAGCTCCAGCACCCGCTGGTTGAAGCGCAGCCACGACAGCTCGCGGTCGAGGAAGCGGTCGAGGTGCTCGCCCTCGGCGAAGCCCTGCTCGTCGGGGTGGTACGGCGGGTCGACGTCGAAGCTCTCGGCCGGCACCACGCGCAGGCTCGGGTCCTGCGGTCCCTCGTCGGGTGCGTTGCCCGTCGCGGGGGTGAGGCTCTCGGTGGTCGACATGCCGGCCATCCTCCCACCGCCAGGTGAACGGCGGTGGCCGTCGAGGTGACGGGACCGACGGCGCCCGCGTGAGCGAGCGCACGTTACGCACGGGTAGCCGGATCGGTAGGTTGCGACCGTGGCCGACCTCCGCTACCGCCTGGGCGCCTCCGCGCTCCGCCTGCTGCCCCACCTGCCGCCGCGCGTACGCCGCCTGCTCGCCGGTCGCCCGCGGCGCCTCGACGGACGTGAGCTCCACGTCGACGTGCAGCTGGTGCTGCGCCTGCAGCGGCTGAGCCGGATCCCGCAGATCCCCGAGCTGCCGCTCCTCCGGGCTCGGGAGGCGATGGTGGCGCAGGCGGAGATGGTCGGCGGACGTCCCCCCGTGGCGGCCCACCGCGACCTCGAGGTCGACGGCGCGACCGGCCGGCTGCCCGCCCGGCTCTACACGCCGAGCGCGTGCCTCGGCCTCGCGCAGGCGCCCACGGTGCTCTTCTTCCACGGCGGCGGCTGGATCTACGGCGACCTCGCCACCCACGACAGCGCGTGCCGGGTGATCGCCGAGGCGGGTGGCGTGCAGGTGCTCGCGGTCGACTACCGGCTCGGTCCCGAGCACGTGTTCCCCGCCGGGCTGCTCGACTGCCGCGCGGCGTACCGCTGGCTGGTCGAGCACCACGCCGAGGTGGGCGCGGACCCGGCGCGCCTCGCCGTCGCGGGGGACTCCGCCGGCGGCTGGATGGCCGCCAACGTCGCCGTCACGGCGGCCGAGGAGGGGCTGCCGCTGGCGCTGCAGCTGCTGATCTACCCCGGCACCGACTTCCTGGAGGACGCGCCGAGCAAGCACACCTTCCAGGACGAGGGCCTGATCCTCACCCGCGCCTTCCTCGACAACGCGCGCGAGCTCGGCTTCGACCCCGGCACCGACTTCGGCGACCCCGAGGTCTCACCGCTGCGGCGCACCCGGCTGCCCGCGGGCCTGGCCCCCGCGCAGGTGGTCACCGCCGGCTTCGACCCGCTGCGCGACGAGGGGGCGGCGTACGCCCGGCTGCTCCAGGAGCAGGGCGTCGTGGTGACCCACGTCGAGGAGCCGGACCTGGTGCACGGCTACCTGCACATGACCGCGCTCGGCCGTGAGCTGCCGCGACGCGTGGCCGCCCTCGGCGAGCGCCTGGGCGCCGCGCTGGGCGGCTGAGCCGCTACAGGCCCCGCAGGTACGCCGCCAGGGCGTCGCGCCAGTCGGGCGGCTCGAAGCCGGTCGCCCGGAGCCGCTCCAGCGCGAGCGTGCTGTGCCGGGGGCGCGGGGCGAGCGTCCTGCCGGCGGCGTACTCCTCGGTGGAGACGGGGGTGACGTCGTGCGGGTCGCGGCCGCGGGCCTCGAAGACCGCCTTGGCGACGTCGGCCCACGACGAGGGCGGGCCGTCGCAGGTGACGTCGTAGGTGCCCGGGGCCGCCCCGGAGGTGACGAGGTGGTGCGCGGCGGCGGCCAGGTCGTCGGTGAAGGTGAGCCGTCCGACCTGGTCGTCGACCACCGAGGGCGAGACGCCGGTGTCGGCGAGCCGGGCCATGGTGCGCACGAAGTTGCCGCCCGCGCCCACCACCCAACTGGTGCGCAGCAGGTAGTGCCGGGGGAGGGTCTGGACCAGCGCGTCGCCGGCGGCCTTGGTCTGGCCGTAGACGCCCAGCGGCGAGAGCGGCTCGTCCTCGTCGTGCAGCTCGCGGGTCCCGTCGAAGACGTAGTCGCTCGACACGTGCACCAGCGGCAGCCGGCGCGCCCGGCACTGCTCCACCAGCCGGCCGAGGCCGGTCACGTTGGTGGCCCAGGCGGCCGCTCGTCCCTCGTCGGTCTCGGCCGCGTCGACCGCGGTGTACGCCGCGGCGTTGTAGACCGCGTCGACGGTCGACCAGTCGAGCGCGTCGCCGAGGTCCTCGGAGGTGAGGTCGAGCGCGTCGCGGCCCGGTGCGAGCGCGCCGGGGAGCCGGGCCACCAGCGCCTGCGCGAGCTGGCCGCGCCCGCCCACGACGAGGGGACGGCGCGGGGCGAAGGGGGTGAGGTCGTCCAGCCGCGGGTGCGCCCGGTCGGCGTCGGAGACGACCGCCGCGTCGAGCGCGATCGGCCACGGCACCGCGGCGGTCTCGTCGGCGAGGTTGAGGAAGGTGTAGGACTCGCGGGCCTGCGCCGACCAGTGGTCGTTGACCAGGTAGGTGTAGGCGGTGGCGGGCTCGAGCGTCTGGTAGCCGTTGCCGACGCCGCGCGGCACGTAGACCGCGGTCTCGGGGCCCATCTCGACCGTGACCACCGTGCCGAGCCCGGGACCCTCGCGCAGGTCGACCCACGCGCCGAAGATCCGGCCGCTGGCCACCGAGACGAACTTGTCCCACGGCTCCGCGTGCAGGCCGCGGGTGACGCCGACCTCGTCGTTGAAGGAGACGTTGTTCTGCACCGGCCCGAAGTCGGGCAGCCCGAGCGCGGTCATCTTGGCGCGCTGCCAGTTCTCCTTGAACCAGCCCCGGGAGTCGCCGTGCACCGGCAGCCGCAGCACCAGCAGGCCGTCGATGGCGGTGCGCTCGACGGCGAGCTCGCCCGCCACTACTGGCCGGCCTTCGCGTACTTCGCCTCGGTCTGCTCCTTGTGGGGGCGCCACCAGTCCTCGTGCTCCCGGTACCACGCCACCGTGCTGGCGAGCCCCTCCTCGAAGGAGGTGAAGCGCGGCTCCCAGCCGAGCTCCTCGCGCAGCTTGGTCGAGTCGATCGCGTAGCGCATGTCGTGGCCGGCGCGGTCGGTCACCAGGTCGAAGTCGTCCTCGTCGCGGCCCATCAGGCGCAGCAGCAGCCGCACGACGTCGAGGTTGCTCTGCTCACCGTCGGCGCCGATCAGGTAGGTCTCGCCGATCCGGCCGCGCTCGATGATGGCCAGGACCGCGGAGGAGTGGTCGTCGGCGTG
Source organism: Marmoricola sp. (assembly GCA_052040065.1). GTDB lineage: Bacteria > Actinomycetota > Actinomycetes > Propionibacteriales > Nocardioidaceae > Marmoricola. The sequence continues at coordinate 526 of JBQGFI010000509.1, read as the reverse complement.
GATCCAGTCGCGCACGTTCGCGCCCGCGCCGTACAGCCGGGGTCGCACGCCGTCGACGAGGTTGGTGATCTGGCGGGGGATGAACTTCTCCACGTGCTGCCACGGCCCGTAGTTGTTGGAGCAGTTGCTGATCGTCGCGCGCACGCCGAAGGACCGCACCCAGGCGCGCACCAGCAGGTCGGACCCGGCCTTGGTCGAGGAGTACGGCGGGGACGGGTTGTACGGCGTGCTCTCGGTGAAGCGGGCCGGGTCGTCGAGCTCGAGGTCGCCGTAGACCTCGTCGGTCGAGATGTGGTGCAGCCGGGTCCCGTGCCGGCGCGCGGCCTCGAGCAGCGTGTAGGTGCCCACCAGGTTGGTCTGCACGAAGGGGAAGGGGTCGGAGAGCGAGTTGTCGTTGTGCGACTCGGCGGCGTAGTGCACCAGCACGCCCTCGTCGCCGAGGTCGGCCACCAGGCCGTCGACGAGCGTGGCGTCGGCGATGTCGCCCTCCACGAGCGTGACGCGGTCGGTGGGCAGGTCGGCCAGC
>JBQGFI010000508.1:0-10615 GCA_052040065.1 Marmoricola sp. | reverse complement strand
CACGGCGCACCCGCTCCCGGCCAACAGCGCACGACCATAGGCACCCGCGTCAGCCCCTGGCAAACCGAGACAATCTCTTTCGTCCCTTTCGTCCCAGGTGTCGCAGGGGTCCCTCGGGTGGTCCTGCGGGCCGCCCAGCCGGCGCCCTTCGCACGAAACGCAGGACAGGCGCGGGTTTCCGCGATATCTGCAGGCCGGCGTACGGCGTGTCGCGCGCTGATCTCGCGAAACCTCGACCGGACCTGCGTCTCGCACGAAAGGCGTCCCCGAGCACCCTCGCGCGGCCTCAGCCCCAGGCACCGCCGAAGGCGGCGAAGGTGTTGGCCTCGAGGGCGCGGCAGAGCGCGGCGAGGTCGTCGCCGCGGACCTCGGCCATGGTGCGCACCGTCAGCGGGACGAGGTACGACGCGTTGGTGCGGCCGCGGTGGGGGCTGGGGGTGAGGTAGGGCGCGTCGGTCTCGACCAGCAGCCGGTCGAGCGGGGCGGCGCGGAGCGCCTCGCGCAGCGGCTCGGCGTTCTTGAAGGTCACCGTGCCGGCGAAGGAGAGGTGCGCGCCCCGCTCGAGGCACTCCCGGGCGAAGCGGGCGTCGCCGGAGAAGCAGTGCATCACCCAGCGGTCGGGGGTGCCGACGTCGTCGAGCACCCGCAGCACGTCGTCGTGGGCGTCGCGGTCGTGGATGACCAGGGTGCGGTCGAGCTCGCGGGCCAGGCGGACGTGGGCGCGGAAAGACGCGTGCTGGGCCTCGCGGCCGTCCTCGCCGGTGCGGAAGTAGTCGAGGCCGGTCTCCCCCACCGCCCGCACCCGCGGGTGGGCGGCGAGGCGGCGGATCTCGGCGAGCGCCTCGTCGAGGTCACCGCGCTCGGCGTGGCCGGGGGCCTCGTTGGGGTGCAGCGCCACGCCGGCCACGACCTGCGGGTGCCGCTCGGCGGTCTCGACGGCCCAGCGCGCACCGGCCAGGTCGCACCCGATCTGCACCACCCGCGGCACCCCGACCGAGGCGGCCAGCGAGAGCGCCTCGGCGACGGGCAGCGCGGTCTCGTCGCCCCGCGCGACGTCGAGGTGGCAGTGGTTGTCGACCACGGGGTGCGGCAGCGGGTCGGGCAGGTCGGGCAGCTCGGGGCGGGTCACGGCTTGTGCACCGCGTCGTAGACCACGCGCTTGGGCACGCCGGCCCGGCGCGCGACCTCGGGGATGGCCTGCTTGCGGGGCACGCCCGCGGCCTCCTCGCGCGCCACCAGCGCGGCCAGCGTCTCCGGGTCGGTGACGGCCTCGACCGGCGGCGCGCCGGCCACCACGACGGTCACCTCGCCGCGGACGCCGTCGTCGGCCCAGGTGGCGAGCTCGCCGAGCGGGCCGCGGCGTACCTCCTCGTGGGTCTTGGTCAGCTCGCGGCAGACCGCCCCGGCACGATCGGCGCCGAAGGTGGCGGCGAGGTCGTGCAGCGTCGCGGCGGTGCGGTGCGGCGCCTCGAAGAGCACCAGCGTCCGCGGCTCCTCGGCGAGCTCGGCGAGCCGACGACGCCGCTCACCGCCCTTGCGGGGCAGGAAGCCCTCGAAGCAGAAGCGGTCGACCGGCAGCCCGGAGACGGCCAGCGCGGCGAGCACGGCCGAGGGGCCCGGCAGGCAGGTCACGCGGACGCCGCGCGCCACCGCCGCGCTGACCAGCCGGAAGCCGGGGTCGGAGACGCTGGGCATGCCCGCGTCGGTGACCAGGACGACGCGCTGCCCCGCCTCCAGGGCCGCCACGAGCGCCTCGGTGCGCAGGTGCTCGTTGCCCTCGAAGTACGACTGCACCCGCCCGGAGAGCGTCACGCCGAGGTCGTCGACCAGCCGACGGAGCCGGCGGGTGTCCTCCGCGGCGACCAGGTCGGCCGTCGCGAGCGCCTCCGCCAGGCGGGGGGACGCGTCGTCGGGACGACCGATCGGTGTGCCGGCCAGCACGAGCACGCCCTCGGTCATCCCCGGATCATGTCAGCCGACCACCGCAGGGCGCCGGACGGCACCACCGACGTGCGCCGATCCTGTCGGGGCGACTGGTGGGGCCCACCTAGGCTGTGGCGGTGCCGACGACCACGCTGCGCCGCGCGCCGGCACGCCGTACCCACGCCGGGGCGGCGGTGCCCCCCGCCGCGACGCGGGCGGGCTGGCACCCCACGCGCGCCGACCGGCTGGTGGCGTGGGCGGGCACGGCGGCCGTCACCCTGCTGGCCCTGGCGCTGCGCCTGCACGACCTGGGTCGGCCGCGCTCCTTCGCCTTCGACGAGACCTACTACGCCAAGGACGCCTGGTCGCTGCTGCGCTTCGGCTACGTGCAGGGCTACGTCGACGGCGCCGACGAGCAGATCCTGGCGGGGCGCACCGACGGGCTGTGGAGCGGCGACCCCTCGATGGTGGTCCACCCGGAGCTCGGCACGTGGCTGATCGCGCTCGGCGAGCGTGCCTTCGGGATGGACCCCTTCGGCTGGCGGGTCGCCTCGGCGGTCGCCGGCGCGCTGATGGTGCTGGTGATGGTCCGCCTCGCCCGACGCGTGACCCGCTCGACGGCGCTGGGGCTCTTCGCCGGCCTGCTGCTGTCCTTCGAGGGCCAGCACCTGGTGCTCTCGCGGCTGGCCCTGCTCGACATCTTCCTGGCGCTCTTCGTGCTCGCCGCCGTGAGCTGCCACGTCGCCGACCGCGACTGGACCCGCGCCCGGATGGCGCTCGCCGTCGGCGACACCCCCCTGGACCCACGGTCGTGGGGGCCGCGGCTGTGGTGGCGCCCCTGGCGGCTGGCCGCCGGGGTGATGTGGGGCGCCGCGATCTCGACCAAGTGGACCGCGCTCTTCGCCCTGGCGGCGTTCGGCCTGCTGCTGTGGCTGTGGGACGCCGGGGCGCGACGCAGCTTCGGGGTCCGCTGGGCGGTCGCCAAGTCGGCCGTGCTCGACGCGCTGCCGGCGCTGGGCTACGTCGTGCTGCTGCCGCTGGTGCTCTACGTGCTCAGCTGGACCGGCTGGCTGCTCCACGCGGAGGTCTACGAGCAGGCGCTCTCCGACACCCAGTACGGCCCCTACTGGGGCAGCTACCTGGAGACCGACGCGACCGGCTTCCTGCCCGAGCTGTGGCAGTCGCTGCGCTCACTGGGGCACTACCACCACGACGTCTACTCCTTCCACACCAACTTCCTCAACGACAGCACCCACAGCTACCAGTCCAGCCCGTGGGGCTGGTTCGTGCTCAACCGGCCGGTCGGCGTCGCGGTGGAGCTCGACATCCCGCCCGGCGAGCAGGGCTGTGCCGCGGCGGAGGGGTCGACCTGCCTGCGGCAGGTGATCCTGCTGGGCAACCCGGTGGTGTGGTGGGCCGGGACGCTCGCGCTGCTCTGGTCGCTGGTGGCCGGCGTGACCCGACGCGACTGGCGCCACCTGCTGGTCCTGGTCGGGGTGGCGGCCACCTGGCTGCCTTGGTTCCGCTACGCTGACCGGCCGATCTTCAGCTACTACGCCTCGCTCTCGCTGCCCTTCCTGGTGCTGGCGCTGACGCTGCTGGTGGGCCAGCTCGCGGGCGGCCCGGAGGCCTCACGGCGACGCCGGCTGGGCGCGACGGTCGTGGCCGGCACGCTGCTCGGCCTGACGGTGCTGGCCTTCGCGTGGTTCTGGCCCGTCTGGACCGACCAGCTGCTCACCCGTCAGGAGTGGACGCAGCGGATGTGGTTCACCCGCTGGATCTAGCGGGGCGGCCCGTGGGCGCGTCAGGCGGCGAGGCCGGAGCCGGCGTACGGCGCGGGCGGGGTGAGCGCCGTCGGCGCCGTCACGGGACGGAGCACCCGGCGCTCGAGGACGACGATGCGCGCCACCGCGCCGAGCACGACGACGAGACCCAGGAGACCGACGAGCAGGACCGAGAGCGGTGCGATGGCGGTCATGTGTGTGTCCTCCCCAGGATCCGGGCCGCACGTCCTGTGGGCCCCGTCACGCAGAACGCTACGCCAGGCCGGAGAAAACGGACATAGTTATTCTGGACTAGATCACGTGGGCGTTCTCAGGGCCGGGGAGTTGACATCACCGGCAACGAGGACATAACGAGTCGCGCGGCCAGGAAGCCGTTCACGATCCCGATCAGCCCCATCCCCAGCGCGCCCCAGGGCCAGAAGATGTGGTCGAGGTGCACCAGCACGGCACCCGGCACGAGCAGCAGCGCGGGCGCGCCGGCGGCTCCCCAGCGACGCAGCAGGTCGACGGCGACGAGCACCGCGGCGACGATCAGGCACCACGACCCGATCTCCCCCAGCGGCCCGCCGATGGCGAAGATCGAGCGCACCTCGTCGGGGCGCTCCGCACCGGAGGGCAGCCGGGAGGTCACGAAGCCGGCGCCGATCCCGCTGAGGATGTCGAGGGCGTTGTAGAAGATCGCGTAGCCCGCCGCGGCCAGCACCACCAGCCAGGCGACGACGTCGTCGCGCCGCGGCCAGCGGTGCCGGTAGAGCGACATCAGCGCCACCCCGACCAGCGGGAAGGCCACCATGCCGGGCACGTGCAGCGTCCACCACCGGTGGGCGGTGTGCTCGGTCAGGCTCTCGGGGTGGAAGAAGCCCGCGACCATCAGCGAGACGCCGGGCAGGGCGGCGAGGAGGCCGTGGCGCAGGGCCGTCGCACGGGACGTGGTCATGGCTGCGGAGGTACCCGCGTCAGGCCGCGGGCACCAGCAGCTGCTCGAGCCGCTCGAAGCCCTGGCGGGCGAAGCCGCGCCACAGTGGGCGCAGCACCGGCGCCACGACGGCCGCCTGCGGCCCGCGCAGGGTGACCGACCAGGTCCAGGTGATCCGCACGCCGGTGCCGGCGCGCTCGAAGGCCCACCTGCCGTCGACGTGGCCGACCAGCGCCGCGAGCGGCCCGGTGAGCCGGTCGAGCCGGTAGCCGAAGTGGCTGCCCGGCACGGCCTCGGTCAGCTGCTCGTGCATGGTGCCGCCGTCGGCCAGCACGATGGTGCGGGTCTGGCCGACGCTCCCCCACGGCTCGGGCTGGTCGCGCACCTCGGTGATCGGGGAGATCAGCAGGTAGCGACGGTCGAAGAGGCCGGGCAGCGGCGCCGCGAGCGTCTCGTCGTAGGCACGCGCCACGTCGGTGGGGAAGGTGCGGGAGTAGCGGAGCTCGAGCACGTCGGCCATGTCCGGACAGTACGCCGCCCGCTCAGCCGAGCAGGCCGAGGCCGTCGGCGATGCGGGACCGGATCGCCCGTGCTGCGGCCCGGCCCTCGGGCACCGGCAGCAGCGGGAAGACGTGGAGGGCGCCACGAGCCTCGTGCAGCGCGACCTCGACCCCGGCCGCGCGCAGCCGCTGCGCCAGGAGCAGCGTGTCGGGATGGGTCAGGTCGCGGGTGCCGATCCACAGGTCGACGGGCGGCAGCCCGGTCATCTCGCCGAAGAGCGGGCTGACCAGCCCGTCGTCGAGCGGGGTGCCGTCGGCCCACACCCGCGCCACCTCGCGCAGCGCGGCCCGCGCCAGCCACGGGTCGCGCGTCTCGGCGGCGTCGAGCTCCGGGTTGAGCATGGCGAGGTCGAGCCACGGCGCGAGCAGGGTGAGCCCGCGCAGCGGCGGCGCGGAGGGCTGCCGCACCCGGGCCTGGGCGGCGACCAGCGCGAGCCCCGCGCCGGAGGAGTCGCCCGAGAGCCAGCAGGGCCGCTCGCCCACACTGTCGAGCACCGCCTCGCACAGCGCTCGCGCCTCGGCCGCGGTGTGCTGCGGCGCCAGGCCGTAGATCGGGACCAGCACCTCGACGTCGAGCTCGAGCGCCAGGTCGGCGACGAAGTCCCAGTGCTGGGCGACGATCTCGTTGACGTAGGCGCCGCCGTGGAGGTGCACCACGACCGGCCGCGCGCCGGACGGCGTCCCGGGGCGACGCACGGAGTGCACGTCGAAGCCCGCCACCTGCGTGGTGGAGACCTCGGTGCGGCGGGCGACCTTGCGGGGCGGCGCCGAGGACCCCTTGGGCCGGTCCAGGAAGTAGGACGCGCCGTCGGGGTCGGCGAAGCGCCGCTTGCGCGTGGCCCGCATCAGCAGGGCCACGGCACCCATCTGCCAGCTCATCGCGTCAGTCGGTCGCGGTCGACCTGGGCGCGTTGTAGACCAGGTCGCCGTACTCGGGGTGGCGGTGGATCCAGGCCAGGATGAAGGGGCACAGCGGCATCACCTTGGTGCCCTGGCGGCGGACGTCGTCGAGCGCCTCGCGGGCCAGCGCGGAGCCGACGCCCTGCCCCTCGAAGGCCGGGTCGACCTCGGTGTGGCTGAAGACGAGCATCCCCTCCGCCGGGATGTACGCCGCGAAGCCGGCGGGGCGTCCGTCGACGCTCACGGCGTAGCGCTGCTGCTCGGGCTGGTGCTCGACCTCGATGCCACTCATGGCCACGAGCCTACGGAGGCCGACGGGGAGCGCTAGCGCCAGAAGGTCAGCGCGGCGCCCACGACGCCGGGCACCACCCCGACGAGCAACCACCAGGACAGTGGGTTGGCGCGGTGGATCAGCCGCGCGGCACCCATCGCGACGACGCCGATCAGGGCCGCCATCACGTTGAGCCCGATGCGGGCGTCGAGCCGGTCGTCCTCGACGAAGTACGCCGTGCCGGCGGCGAAGATCGCCAGGTGCAGGATCGTGAAGAAGGCGAGCGTCGAGAGCACCCACTTCTGCACGGTGTCGAGCGACATCGCACCCCGCGCCGGCTGGGGCCGCGGACGCGGGTTGTCGGGGTCGAGCAGGTGCCGGGCACGGCGTACCGGCGGCGGGTCGCTCACGACTCCATCGTACGGAGGCGAGCCTCTCGCCCTCGCGGCGCAGGGCGCGGATACTCGCCTCGTGGTCGCCGTCTTCCTCGCCGTGGTGGGAGGCCGTCTGCTGCTGCCCCTGCTGATCCCGCGGTGGCCGCTGCCGGCGATCGTGGCCTGCCTGGTGCTCGACGGCGTCGACCAGACGATCTTCCAGGCCTTCGGCTACGACCCGCCCGGCTACCAGAGCTACGACAAGGCGATGGACGTCTACTACCTCGCCGTCGCCTACCTCGCGACCCTGCGCAACTGGAGCAGTGCGGCGGCCTTCGTGGTCGGGCGCTTCCTCTACTTCTACCGGCTGGTGGGGGTGGTGCTCTTCGAGCTGCTGCAGATGCGCTCGCTGCTGCTCCTCTTCCCCAACACCTTCGAGTACTTCTTCATCGCCTACGAGGCCATCCGCAGCCGCTGGGACCCGCTGCGACTGCTGCTCGCCGGCTGGGTGAGCGTGGCCGGCCTGATCTGGGTGGTGGTCAAGCTGCCGCAGGAGTACTGGATCCACGTCGCGCAGCTCGACGTGACCGACACGCTGGCGGACCACCCCTGGACGCGCTGGGTGCTGGTGGGGGCCCTGGTCGCCGCGGCCCTGCTGGCTCGCCTCGTCGTCCTCCCCCGGACGCCGGAGCGCGACTGGCCGTGGCGGTTCGAGGCCGACCCGCTGCCCGACGCCGTGGACGAGGGACGCGAGATCGCCGCCTGGCACGCCGCCCACTCGCGGCTGTGGTCACGCCCCACGCTGGAGAAGGTGCTGCTCGTCAGCCTGCTCTCGGTGGTCTTCGCCCAGACGCTCCCGGGCGTGCGGATGAGCGACGCCCAGCTCTTCGTCGCCGTCGGCGTGCTCGTCGTCGACAACGCCGCGCTGAGCCTCGCCGGAGCGCGCCGCTCGGTCTCCTACGCCTCGCTGGGCGGCGCCTTCGCGGTGCGGATGACGGTCAACGTGGGGCTGGTCGTGCTGCTCGAGCTCGTGCTGGGCGGGCGCACGCTCCCGACGCTGACCACCGTCTTCTTCCTCTTCATGCTCAGCCTGCTCACGACGATGCACGACCGCTGGCTCCCCGTGCGGGAGTACCGCAGGCGCGTCTGGCACCCTCGGCCCATGGAGATGGAGGCATGACCCCGACCGAGACCGACGCCCGCGCCGAGTTCCAGCGGGCCGAGGAGCGCACGGCGCACAACTACCACCCGCTCCCCGTGGTGGTGCACCACGCCGAGGGCGCCTGGATGACCGATGTCGCCGGCACCCGCTACCTCGACCTGCTCGCGGGCTACTCCGCGCTCAACTTCGGGCACGGGCACCCCGAGCTGACCCGCGTCGCGGGCGAGCAGCTGGAGCAGCTGACGCTGACCAGCCGTGCCTTCGTGCACGACCGCTTCGCCGACTTCTGCGCCGCGCTGGGCGACCTGTGCGGCAAGGACCTCGTGCTGCCGATGAACACCGGGGCGGAGGCGGTCGAGACCGCGATCAAGGTGGCCCGCAAGTGGGGCTACGAGGTCAAGGGCGTGCCGCCGGGCCGGGCCAAGATCCTGGTGATGACGGGCAACTTCCACGGCCGCACCACCACCGTGGTCGGCTTCTCCGACGACCCCGACGCGCACAACGGCTTCGGGCCCTTCACGCCGGGCTTCCAGGCCGTGACCTACGGCGACCTCGCGGCGGTGGAGGCCGCCATCGACGAGGACACCGTGGCGGTGCTGCTGGAGCCGATCCAGGGCGAGGGCGGCGTGGTGATCCCGCCGCACGACTTCCTCCCCGGCGTGCGGGAGCTCTGCACCCGCCACGACGTGCTCATGGTCGCCGACGAGATCCAGTCGGGCCTCGGGCGTACCGGGCGCACCTTCGCCTGCGACCACAGCGACGTCGTCCCCGACGTCTACGTGCTGGGCAAGGCGCTCGGCGGAGGCATCATCCCGGTCTCGGCGGTGGTGGCCGACCGTGACGTGCTCAGCGTGCTGCGCCCCGGCCAGCACGGGTCGACCTTCGGGGGCAACCCGCTGGCGTGCGCCGTCGGCACCGCGGTCGTGCGGCTGCTGGCCACCGGCGAGTTCCAGCGGCGCGCCACCGAGCTCGGCGTCGTGCTGCGCGAGCGGCTCGAGGCGATGGTGGGCCACGGGGTGCTCGACGTCCGGGTGCGCGGCCTGTGGGCCGGCGTCGACATCGACCCCACGGTCGGCACGGGCCGCGACGTGTGCGAGGCCCTGATGGCGCGCGGTGTCCTGGCCAAGGACACCCACGGCTCCACGATCCGCCTGGCCCCCCCGCTGGTGATCAGCGAGGAGGACCTCGGCTGGGGCCTCGACCAGCTGGCGGCGGTCGTCGGGGGCTGAGCGTCCCCACGCGGCCGGCGCCGGCGGTGCGGCGACGCCGACGTCGGCGGCCGCCGTCTGGTTCTCCTCAGGTCGACGGCGCGCCTGCCGACCCCCAGGGCGAGCACGGATCGCTCTCCCCTGGCCGACGGACTGGCGCGCCACCCTCCTGAACTGGATGCCGTCCCGTCATGCCCGTGAGCTCCCCGCCCGCCCCGACGCGCCCGGAGCCGGCGACCCCTGCTCCGGTGGCGCCGTCCGAGCCGTGGGTGCTGGGGCAGGTCGTCGGGGCCGCCCTGGTCGTCGTGCTGCTGGTCGTGGGCTGGGCCAGCACCTCCGGCGCCGCCGTGCCGTCGTCCGTGCCGACCGCCGCTGAGCGCAGCGACGTCGTGATCTCCCGCGCCGCCACCACCGCGGACGCCGCGGGGCCGTCGGGCTACTCCTCGACCGACCGCTTCCGCCGGGCCGAGGCGCGCGCCGAGCGCGAGCGCGCCGAGCGCGCGGCGCGCAAGGAGGCGCGGGAGCGCAAGCTGCGGCAGCAGCGCGCCGACCGTGACCTCGCTGCCTTCGTCGCCGCCGTGACCGCCTCGCGTGCCGCTCCCGCACCCGCACCCGCCGTGGCCGGCAGCGCGGTGGCCCCCAGCAGCACCGGCACCCCTGCGCTCGCCACCACCGCGGCGGGCGCCTGGGTCAAGCCGCTGCAGGCGGCGTACCGGATCACCGCGCGCTTCGGCCAGGCCGGACGACTCTGGAGCAAGGACCACACGGGCGTCGACCTCGCCGCGCCGACCGGCACCCCCGTCGCCGCGGTCGGCGCCGGCACCGTGACCCACGCCGGTGACGCGGGGGCCTACGGCCTGAAGGTGGAGATCACCCACGCCGACGGCAGCCAGACCTGGTACGCCCACCTGTCGCGCGTCGGCGTCGAGGAGGGGGCGGCCGTCCAGGCCGGCACACCGATCGGCTCGGTGGGCGCGACGGGCAACGTCACCGGTCCCCACCTGCACCTGGAGCTGCGCACCTCCGGCGGCGGTGCCATCGACCCGGTGCAGGCGCTGGCCGCCCACGGCGTGGTGCTGTGACGGCACGACCCGCCGCGACCGCCTCTCAGCCGGCGTGCGGGAGGTGGGTGGGCAGCTGGATCTCCACCACGACCACCTCGCCCCGCACCTCCGGGTGGTCGGAGGACCGTGCGGACGCCCGGACGGCCAGGCCCTCGGCGTCCATCCCGTGGTGGAGCAGGTAGTCGCGGACGTAGAACTCCAGCGACGTCGTGAGGTCCGCCAGGGCCACCCGCTCCACGGCCGGCCGGTCGAGGAGGTCGACCCCCCTCGTGCCGCGCCCGCTGCTGCTGGTCATCGTGCTGCCTCCGTCCGGTCGGTGCCACCAGCCTGGTCGGGGCTGCGGGGGTGCACCAGGGCCGGAGGTCCCCTCCCGGCCCGACCGGCGGTGCTCGGGACCTTCGGCCCTGGGGGGGGCCGACGGAGACGGGCCGTCGGTCACCCAGGGCCGGGACC
>JBQGFI010000507.1:0-1680 GCA_052040065.1 Marmoricola sp. | reverse complement strand
GGCGCGCAGCCCCTGTCTCGAGACCCGGTGAGCCGCGCGGGGTGCGGGGGTCTCGAGACGGTTGCTGCGCAACCTCCTCGACCACCCGGGGACGGTCAGTGGCCGTGGGTGACGAGAGGGGCCCGGGTGGTGGGCACGACGGTGTAGGGCTTGCCCTGCGGGCTGGTCCACGCATAGGTGCCGTCGCGTTGTCGCTGGTAGCTCCAGCCGCCATGGGTCTTGGCCCGGTGGTGGCGCCTGCACAACGGTGCGAGGTTGGAAGGCCTGGTCTGGCCCGGCGGACCGCTCGGGTCGTAGGGGTCGATGTGGTCGAGGTCGCAGGCCCGGGAGTCGCGGGCGCAGCCGGGGAAGACGCAGGAGGCGTCGCGCAGGACGACCTGCTCCCGCATCGCCGGTGGAGGGTCGTGCCGGTCGACGCTCGGGTCCGAGCCGAGGTCGATCACCGGGCGGACCCTGACCGTCACGCCGTCCACGGCGTGGCGGGCGAGCCAGCCGGCGAAGAGGTCGGTGGAGAGGGCACCGAGGCGCTCGACCACGACAACACCGTCGTCGTTGAGGTCGGCAGGTGTCACATGCACCGACAGGTCGAGGGTCCCGGACGTTCGGGGTCGGGTGTCGATGGTCTGGCCGGTCATCAGGTCCAGCGCGTGCTGCGGATCCGCGAGGACACCGACCGCCTTCGCCCGGCGGACGTCCAGCAGATCGGTGTCGCCCAGCTCCTTCAGCCCGTCCGCCAGTCGGCCGACGGTGGCGTCGAATGCCACCGCGTCGGGGGTGTCGAGGGTGAGGTGGACGTCGGTGACGCCCGGCGCACGGCCCTCGCGCTGCAGCCAGACGCCGCGGCGGGCGGCCGCGGTCTCCTCGTCGGCGTGGGCGCGGTCGGGGTCGGCGTGCAGGCGGGCCTCGTGGACCAGCCGTGCCGCGCCCGCGGCGGAGAGCTGGTCGAGCCGGTCGGGCACGGCGCAGAGCAGCCGGTCGGCGTGGAGGGCGGCGTCCAGGTCCAGGTCGCGGGTCTCACGCGAGATCGCGCGGGCGCGCCAGACCGGAATCCGGCCCTCGCACATCAGCTCCCACAGGCGCGGCAAGCGGAACGCCAGCTCGAGGGTGTCGCCGAGCAGCTGCTGGGCGTGCTCGACCGGCCGGTCGAGGGCGGCGGCGAGCTCGAGCGGTGCGGCTGCTGCGACCAGTGGTGCGCCGTCACCGGCCAGCGGGATCGGGCCGCCGACGCCGTCGCCGAGGACGAGTCCGTCGTCACCCCAACCTGCGTAGGCGGCTCCTTCGGCGGCGGGGTGGAGCAGCGCCCACTGCAGCGCGAGACGCAGCTGGCGGACCTGGGCCTCCTGCTCGTCCGCGCGGGCCTCGACGAGCACGTCGAGGACCTGTCGCTTGGGGAGGTGGGGGCTGGGCTCCATGCATGAATTCTACGGTCATGCAAGTACGAATAGTACAGATGTTCGTCATCTGTGGAGAACTTCTAGGGTGCGGGAGCGGGGCCCTTCGAGGCTCGCTGGCGCTCGCACCTCAGGGACCCGGGGGCGGTGGCGCTCGCACCTCAGGGACCCGGAGCCGCGGGTGGTCGAGGAAGGCGCGCAGCGCCTGTCTCGAGACCTGGTGGAGGGCGGTGTACGGGGGTCTCGAGACGGTTGCTGCGCAACCTCCACGACCACCCGGGAGCAGCTG
>JBQGFI010000506.1:0-6026 GCA_052040065.1 Marmoricola sp. | reverse complement strand
CTGCGCGGCGACCGCCGCGGCGACCGCGCCCGCGAGGAACGCCGCGGCGGCGAGAGCCACCTCGACGCTCAGCGCAGGCGCGGTGACCGGGGGCACGCGCGCGACGGGCACGGAGGTCACGCACAGCAGCATGGGCCAGCGGGCGGGACCTGGGAAGCGCCCGCCGCCCGCCCGGGACGTCCCCGGGACATCGCGGGACACCGCGCCCTGGCCCCCGGGACGTCGGGTGACGGACGCTGGGTGACCCCACCCCGTCCCGTCACGATCCCAGGAGCACCGGATGCCGCCTCCACCCACCGCACCCACGGCCCCGGCCGCGCGCGGGCTGCGGCTCCCGTCGGGCCCCGTGCTGGTCGGCGTCGTGTACGCCGTGTGCGTGCTCGGGGCCGTGACGTTCTTCGGCGGTCAGCTGCTCCTGACGGACGTGGAGCCGTCGGCGCCCGAGGGTCCCCTCGACTCCATGCTGGGCATCGGGCTCTTCGGCTCGGTGGCGCTGGTCGTGGTGCTCTCCGTCGTCCTCGCCCTGCGACGCCGGCCGTCGTCGGCGCGGGTGGGCACCTTCGGGTTGCTCGCGCTCGCGGTCGTCACGCTGCCCTTCTTCTGGTGCGGTGCTCCGGGTCTGGCAGGGGCCGGCGCCGCGTGGCTCGGCGGACTGGCGCGGGGCGCGCCCCCGCAGACGGGGAGCGCGCGCGTGGCCGGCCTCGTCGGGCTGCTGCTGGCCGCGCTCAACGTGGTCTTCAACGTCGTCGCCTTCGGTCTCGCGGCGCTCGCGGGGTGAGCCGGCGGCGGGCGATGAGTCACGGCGTTCCGCGGGGTCTGATCCCGCATGGAGACCCGCAACCTGCCCGTGCCCGGCGCCACCCTCACCTACGACGTCCACGGCGAGCTCGGCCCCGACGTCCGTCCGCTCGTGCTGATCGGCTCGCCGATGGCCGCCAGCGGCTTCGGCACCCTGGCGTCGTACTTCACCGACCGCACCGTGGTCACCTACGACCCGCGCAACACCGGTCGCAGCGAGCGGGACGACGCGACGGCGCCGGTCACGGCTGCCCAGCACGCCGAGGACCTGCACGCGCTGCTCGCCGCGCTCGGCACCGGACCGGTCGACCTCTTCGCGAGCAGCGGCGGGGCCGTCAACGCGCTCTGGCTCGTGGCCACCCACCCCGAGGTCGTCGGCACGCTCGTGGCGCACGAGCCCCCGCTCGCGGCGCTGCTCCCCGACCACGAGGCCATCGCCGCGGTCACCGCCGACTTGGTCGCGACCTACGACGCGCAGGGGCAGGGACCGGCGATGGCGAAGTTCATCGCGTTGGTGATGCACCGCGGCGAGGTCCCGCCCGACTACCTCGAGAGGCCCGCGCCCGACCCGGCGGACTTCGGCCTCTCGACCGAGGACGACGGCTCGCGCGACGACCCGATGATGACCAACATGCGCGGTGGTGGCACCGACGAGGTGCCCGACCTCGACGCCGTCGCCGCCGCGCCCGCCCGCGTGCTGGTCGCCGTGGGCGAGGAGTCGGCCACCAGCACGACCGAGGGCGAGATCGCCGGTCGGGCGGCGTACGCCGTGGCCGAGCGTCTGGGGCGTGACCCGGTGGCCTTCCCCAGCCACCACGCCGGCTTCCTGGGAGGGGAGTTCGGCCAGCAGGGCAAGCCCGAGGAGTTCGCGGCGCGCCTGCGCGAGGTGCTCAGCGACGCCTGAGGCGGCTGCGCACCGCGTGGGTGGCGTAGCCGACGGCACCGCCGACCACCGTGGCCCAGAAGCCCGTCTCGACGCCCTGGTTGTACTGGGTGGAGAGCCCGATCACCCACGCCGAGCCCACGACGGGGCTCGCCGTGAGCGCGACGAGGCCCGCGCGGCGGGCGAGCACGACACCCGCGTCGCGCCGCGCCGGAGCGGGCGTCGGCCGCGCAGGCGGCAGCTCCGCGCGCGGCAGGTCGTTGACCAGCAGGAGCAGGTCGTAGCGGGTGACGGCGGTCAGCGCGAGCCCCTGACGGCGCTCCAGCTCCTCGCCGGAGAGCCGACCGTGGGCGTGGTGTCCGTTGAGCTCGGCGATGAGCGCGTCGCGCTCGACGTCGCCGATGCGCTCGGTCAGGGCGCTGAGCGCCGTGGTGTCCGGGGAAGCGGCCATCCCCGGATGGTGGCACCGCGCCCCCGCGCCGCGTGGGATCTCGGGCGTGTCGCCCCGCCGCCGGGTCAGCGGGCGGGTTCGCGGAGGCCGCCGGCGGCGCGTGCCCTGAGGACGACGGGCACGAGCAGCAGGGAGAGCACGCCGCCCGCGAGCGAGAGCGTGGCGTACGACGACCCCGCGACCACCAGGCCCGAGACGGCCCCGCCGCCGGCGCCGCCGAGCGCCACCAGGATGTCGAAGGTGCCCTGCACCCGCGGCCGCTCCGCCGGGGTGGTCGAGTCGACCACCAGCGTCGTGCCGGCGATCAGGCCGACGTTCCACCCCAGCCCGAGCAGCACCAGCGCCAGCACCAGCATCGCGAGCGAGTCGGCGGGGGCGTACGCCGCCGTCAGCCCGGCGAGCAGCAGGATCACCCCCGAGCTGATCGCCATCGGGATCCGGCCGACCCGGTCGACGAGGGGTCCGGTGACCAGCGAGGGCAGGAACATCGCGGCCACGTGCAGCCCGATGACCAACCCGACGGCCGGCAGGCCGTGGTCGTGGTCGCGCATGTGCACCGGGGTCATCGTCATGATCCCGACCATCGCGACCTGCGTCAGCACCATCACGGTGGCGGCCACGACCAGACCGCTGCGGTGCGGCCGTCCCGCGGCGACGACGTCGAGGGGGTCGGCCCTCGCCGCGATCGCCCGCGCCACCAGGAAGGGGTCGGGCCGCAGCTGCGACGCGAGCCACGCCCCGGCCGCCAGGAAGGCGACGCCGGCGAGCAGGAAGGGGCCGGTCAGCGGCGGGAGGCCCAGCGCCGCCGCCAGGCCGCCCAGGGGGCCGACCAGGTTGGGGCCCGCGACCGCGCCGAGCGTGGTGGAGACGAGCGCGGTGCTGACGGCCGTGCCGCGCTCGGCGGGCAGGGCGAGGTCGGTGCCGGCGTACCGCGCCTGCAGGTTGGTCGCGGTGCCGGCGCCGTAGACGAAGAGCGAGACGAAGAGCAGCGGCACCTGGTCGAGCGCGCCGGCCAGCACCACGCCCAGGGCGCCGATGCCGCCCGCCGCGAAGCCGGCCCCCAGGCCGACGCGGCGGCCGCGGCGCTGGGTGAGCAGGCCCACGAGGTACGCCGAGAGCGCGGAGCCGAGCGTGAAGAGCGCGGTGGGCACGCCGGCCGCGCCGTCGGTGCCGAGCATGTCCTCGGCCAGCAGGGCGCCCACGGTGATGCCGGCCGCGAGACCGGCGCCGCCGAGCACCTGGCTGACGACGACCACCCGCAGCACGCGACGCTGCAGCGCGGCCCGCGCCGCGTCGTCGGTCCCGATCCGCGCGACGAGGTCCTGGTGGCTCACGCGCCGAGCGTAGGACGCGTGGGCGCGGCACGCGGCTCAGGGCTCGAAGCGGTAGCCCATGCCCGGCTCGGTGAGCAGGTGCCGGGGCCGGGCCGGCTCGCGCTCGAGCTTCTTGCGCAGCTGCCCGACGTAGAGCCGCAGGTTGCCCTGGGCGGTCTCGTAGCCGGGCCCCCACACCTCGGCGAGCAGCCGGGCCTGCGTCTGCAGCCGCCCGGGGTGCCGCAGCAGCTCCTCGAGCAGGTGCCACTCGGTGGGCGTCAGGTGCACGTCGGCGCCGTCGCGGGTGACGCGGCGCGCGGCGAGGTCGACGGTGACCGACTCGAGCTCGACGACGGGGAGCTCGGCACCGGCGGGGGTGGCGCGGCGCACGAGGGCGCGCAGCCGGGCCAGCAGCTCGTCCATCTCGAAGGGCTTGGTCACGTAGTCGTCGGCGCCGGCGTCGAGCGCCTCGACCTTGTCGAGGGAGTCCGACCGCCCCGAGAGCACCAGCACCGGCACGCTGGTCCAGCCGCGCAGTCCCGTGATCACGTCGCGGCCGTCCATGTCGGGCAGCCCGAGGTCCAGCACCACCACCTCCGGCTTGTGCGAGGCCGCCTCGGCGAGCGCGCGGGCGCCGTCGGGCGCGGTGCGCACGTCGTAGCCGCGGGCACGCAGGTTGATGGTGAGCGCCCGGGCGATGGCCGGCTCGTCGTCGACGACGAGCACGCGGGTCACGCGCTGCTCCGCTCGCGCCGCCCGGGTCCGCGGTGCTCGGGCTCCGCGGCGGCCCGGCGCAGCCGCACCACCATCGTGAGCCCGCCCCCCGGGGTGTCCTCGACCTCGAGCTCGCCGCCCATCGCCTCGGTCAGCCCGCGCGAGAGCGCGAGCCCGAGCCCGACCCCGGTGTCGTTGTCGGTGTCGCCGAGCCGCTGGAAGGGGGCGAAGATGTCGTCGCGCCGCTCCGGAGGCACCCCGGGGCCGCGGTCGACCACCCTGACCTCCACGCGGTCGGTGACCGCGCCGACGACGACCCGCACGGGGCGGTCGGCGGGGGAGTGGCGCACCGCATTGGCGAGCACGTTGACCATCACCCGCTCCAGCAGCCCGGGGTCGGCCTCGACCTCGAGCGGCTCGGCGGGGAGCTCGAGCAGGACCCGGTCATCGGTGTCGCCCAGGTCGTCGACGGCCCGCGCGCAGACCTCGCCGATGCCGGTCGGCTGCAGCGAGACCGCCATCGCCCCGGCCTGCAGCCGGCTCATGTCGAGCAGGTTGGCGACCAGGGCCGCGAGCCGGTCGAGCGCCTCGTCGGTGGCGGCGAGCAGCTCGTCGCGGTCGGTGTCGGTGAGGTCCAGCTCCGCGCTGCGCAGGGTCGCGACCGACGCCTTGGCCCCGGCGAGCGGGGTGCGCAGGTCGTGGCCGACGGCGGCGAGCAGCGCGGTGCGGGTGCGGTCGACCTCCGCGAGGGCCCCCGCCTCGTCGGCGCGGGCCTGGAGGGTGCGCCGGTCGAGCACCACCTCCAGCTGGCTCGCGCAGGCCGCGAGCACCCGCTGGTCGTCGGCACCGAGCAGGTGGCCCCGCAGGGTCAGGCGTCGTCGGCCGACCGGCACGGTGGTGTCGGCGACGTCAGCGACCTCGGCGGCGTCGGCGGCGTCGGGGCGGGCGAGCGGGCCGGCCGACGCGAGCGCCGCGCCGTCGTCGTCCCACAGGGTCACCGCGTCGAGCCCGAAGGTCTCCCGGAGCCGCTCGAGCATGCGCTCCACCGAGTCGCCCGGCGCCAGGGCCGCCGAGGCCAGGTCGGCCAGGACCTCGGACTCCGCCGCGGCGCGGGCCAGCTGCCGGCTGCGCCGGGCGGCCCGGTCGACGACGGAGCTGACGAGCATCGCGACCGCGACGAAGACGAAGAGCGCGAGGGCGTTGTTGGTGTCGGCGATCGAGAGGGTGCCGTACGGCGGGGTGAAGAAGTAGTTCAGCGCCGTCGAGCCGAGCAGCGCCGAGAGCAGCGCCGGCTGCAGGCCACCCACGAGCGAGACCAGCACCGTCAGCAGCAGGAAGAGCAGCATGTCGCTGACGAGGTTGACCTCGCCGCGCAGGGGGAGCAGGACGAGCACCAGCGCGACCGAGCCGAGGGCCGCCAGCCCGTACGCCGCCGTCGTGCGACCCGGGTCGAGGGGGCTGCCGGCCCGGCCGCGGCCACCTCCGGCGGCGGCCTCGCCGTGGCTCACGATGTGCACGTCGATGTCGCCGGAGTCGCGGATCGTGCGCGTGCCCACGCCCGCACCGGTGAGCAGCGCCGCCAGCCGGCTGCGACGGCTGTCGCCGAGCACCAGCTGCGTGGCGTTCTGGGCGCGGGCGAAGTCGAGCAGCGCCTCGGAGACGTCGTCGCCGCGGACCTGGTGGTAGGTCGCACCCAGCGACTCGGCCAGCCGGCGGAGCGCCGGCAGGTCGGCGCCGGTGGCCTCGCGCAGGCCGTCGGAGCGGGAGACGTGCACGGCCAGCAGGTCGCCGCCGGCGCGGGTGGCGACCCGTGCGGCCCGGCGCAGCAGGGTCTCGCCCTCCGGCCCGCCGGTGAGCGCCACCACCA